>JBIOXP010000420.1:0-13683 GCA_044869705.1 Binatia bacterium
ATGGATGATGGTGGAAAGCCCCCGCGGCGCAATCAGAGTCAAGGCGCGGGTGACCACGGATATTCTTCCGGGTGTCATCTGCTGCCAGCACGGCTGGTGGCAAGCTTGCCAAGAGTTGGAGCTACCCGGCTATGATCCGTATGATAGAAGCGGCGCCAATCCCGCGACGCTGATCGGCACCGAATCGGCTGACCCTGTCAGCGGCTCTCTGCCGCATCGTTCATATCTTTGCCGGGTGCAGCCGGCGGAGTAGAGCTTCGCGCAACTAAATTCATAGAGTTTAAATCTGCCGCTAGGGCGGCAATGATTTCTTGCAGCGCCTGATCCCAGCCTTTTACCAGCGCTTCGGGCGATCTTTCGTTCATAGGCACCGCTTTGAGATAGCGCTTTTGCGCCACAAGACCCGAGTTGTTCGCGTTGTCATTGTACAAAAAAAACTCGAGCTCGAGCACGGCCGCCGGCTGTCCCGGCTTGCGAAAATCGCCGTAAAGCGCGTTCACCGATCCTTCCAGCACGTAATCCGGCTGTTGCGCGTCCGCCGGGCCCAGAACGTATTTGAACTGCCGTGATGCCGCGAGTCCCTTACGCAGTTCCTCGCTGATCATTGTGTCGGGCGACGCGAGAAACTGATTGTAGAAGTCCGATTCGAAGCTTGTATCCGAGGTCCGATAGACAAAGCTCCGATCGGCATAGCGCGGCGAAATTCGCATGTTCCCCACCGACAAGACGAGAGCGCTTGTCGTTTGTGACAATGCGGCGCTCTGCGGCAGTTCGATCACGAAGTAATGCCGCTCAGGAGAGCTGCGTTCGAGGCTCACGCAACCGGAGCAGAAAAGAACAAACAGCGCGATGCCACCTGCAAGTTGATTTGAAAGATGTCTCATCGTTGCATGGATTTTGTCGGCGGCGGCGGCCCTCCGAAGAGGGTTTGGGCAGGATATTTTTTAGAATTTTCCGTGATCTCTTTCATGTTTTCGGAGACCGCGCGCAGATTGTTCATGGTCTGCTCGATGTCGCGCTGCTGGTTGGCAATCAAGCGGTTCATGCGCTGGATGGTCTGACGTAACTCGGCGCTGGTCTGCGGCAAATCGTTGGCTACCGCGTCTAAACGTTTCACCAGCCGATTTAAACTTTCGGTCGCCTGGGGCATATCCGCGAGAAATTGATTGACGGGCTTTTCCGCGCGCTCCACGATCTGACGGGCGTGGCCCGCGGTTGCCGAAGCATCGGCGATGGCGCTTTTCAGCTCGGGGTTGCTCACCAGCGCGCCAACCTGCCGGTTGGTCTCTCGCAATTCGTTCAGCAGGGCGTTCACTTGAACTCCGACCTTATCCAGGTTGGCGCTTTCCGCCAATTTGGTCATCGCCGCTAACGATTTTTCGATGCTCGCGGTAATTTGCGGAATGTTGATGTCTTCGATGTTGCGCAAGATTCGCTCCACGGCGTCGCTCAGCTGCGTGATGCGGCTTCGAGCGGAAGGAATGTACGGATAATACGGCCGCCAATCGATTCTTAGCGGCGGGTTACGCTCTGGATTGAGGTAGTCCGCTTCCAGGTAGGCAACCCCCGTCAACCCCTGCGCGGCCATGCGAATGCGAAAACCGCGATCGAGCTCGCGCTGAAGAGCTGCGCTCGACGGATCATTAACCGGGAACTGAAACATGTTCGACGAAATCGAGATGCGCACGAGCACATATTGCAATCGGGTTCGATATTCCACGCTGGTAAGAGTGATTTCTTCCACTCGCCCCACCGGAACGCCGCGAAATTTCACCGGTGAGCCGACGTCCAGTCCTTGCACGGACTCATCAATATAGGTTTCAACCAAGCTTTTTTTCTGAAACAGCGCTCCCGCTCCGAGCACGACGACGCCGAGCACGCCAATCACGACGGCCGTGATCACGAAGATGCCGATCTTGAAATAACTGGACCTTTCCATGCTTAACGCGCGCTTGCAGCCGCGCTTGACGCTTCGTGGTTATTCGAAGCCTGACGGAGAAAGAATTGCTGAACGCGAGAATCCCGGCTGTGATCACGCAGCTCCTGCGGCGTCCCCATCGCGACAATGCCCTTCTCTTGTTTATCCAGCATAATAACACGATCCGCAATTGTGTAGATGCTCGGCAGTTCGTGGGTCACGACCACAAAAGTGATTTTTAAACTGTTCGAAAGGCTCAGCACGAGCTGGTCCAGATCCGCGGAAGTTACCGGATCCAAGCCCGCCGACAATTCGTCCATAAACATAATTTGTGGATCGAGTGCCATGGCGCGCGCGATGGCGCCGCGCTTTTGCATTCCGCCGCTGAGTTCGGCCGGCATTAAATCGGCGGCATGGGCGAGTCCGACCCGCTGCAGCCTCATCATCGCGATCAACCGAATCGCTTCCGGCGGCAAATCGGTGAATTCTTCAAGCGGCAACGAAACGTTTTCCAGCAAGGTCATAGAGCCGAACAAAGCGCCACTTTGGTAGAGCACGCCAAACTTCCGCAGAATCTTCATACGCTCCGAGCCGGACACTGCGGCGATGTCTTCGCCGTCGATCAGAATTCGCCCGCCGGCGGGTCTGTACAGTCCGATCATGTGCTTCAAAAGAGTGCTCTTGCCGCAGCCGGAGCCGCCCAGAATGGCAAAAACCTCGCCCGCGTAAATTTCGAAGTTGAGTTTTTCGAGCACCACATGGCCGTCGTACGCGGCGGTGAAGTCCTGGACTTGGATGATCGGTTTTTCTCGCGGCTGCTCGGCCATCTAGACTCCCAGATAATAGTAAACCAGCGCGAAGATCCCGTCGGTGATGGTGATCAGAATAATCCCGCTCACGACGGCACTCGTGGTCGATTGTCCCACTGCCGTCGCGCCAGTCCCGGTTTGTAAACCGCGCAAGCAGCCGATGGCCGCCACGAGAATCCCAAAAACAAACGATTTCACCAGCCCCCCAACCAACGACCCGTAGGTCACGGCATACTGCACTTGATGATAATAGGTGATGAGAGGAAACCCCAACGAGCGCATGACGACAAATCCGCCGATCAAACCCATTAAATCGGCAAACACCGTCAAGAGCGGCGTCATGAAGACGGCGGCGATCACTCGCGTCACAATTAAAAACCGCACGGGATCGAGTCCCATGGTCTTGAGCGCATCGATCTCCTCGCGCACCTTCATCGTGCCCAGCTCTGCGGCAAATGCCGATCCCGAGCGGCCGGCTAAGATGACTGCCGTCATTAAAGGCCCGAGCTCACGCAGGATCGAGAGCCCGATCAGATTCGCGATAAACAACTGCGCGCCAAATTGGCGCAGAGGTATCGCCGCTTGAAACGCCATGATCAAGCCCATGAGGAAGCTCACTAACGCTACGATCGGCAGCGCATTCACTCCCGCGGCTTCCGCTATGCTCAAAGCATCGCGCCAGCGCACGGCACGGGGCCGGATAAGTGCCCGGGCCAAGCCGACGCTGAGTTCCCCGATGAAACTGATGAGAGATTGAATGTCGCGCCAGATTTCCACGGTGTTGTGGCCGAGCTCTTCGGCGATCCCTTCGTGCGCCGGCATGCCCTTCGTTTCGGTGGGGAAATTTGACGCGCTGTCATTGAGCAAATCCGCAAATTGAGCGCGCAGCCCCGTGATTTCGAGACTTCCGGCCTTGCGTCTTTGCAGCTCCCTGAGTTGTACCAGAAGCGCGATGCCGGTGCCGTCGCAGTATTCTATTCCTGAAGCTTGAACCAAAACATTCGGTGCATGGGTATCTTTCACTGTCGCGACTGCGCGGCGCCAGATCCTGCCCGTCGTTTCCGCGTCGAGTCGTCCCCCGATGATCAATTTGAGTGTGCCGTCGCGCGGCCCTTCCGACCTAAAATCAACAGCGCTATGCGAAGCTGCAGCCATATGACAGCCGACCTACAGCACCTATTCTAACACGATCCTTGCTGCTTACGACCGTCAACTTCGTAGGGTTCGGATCTTCTGCGGCGGTCGCACCGCTATACTCAACAGCGCCGAAAGCACCAGCGCCAGAACGAACGCAATGAAGGAAACTCGATAGCTACCGCTGACGTCATGCACGAAGCCGAAAAAAGGCGCGCCCGCCGCGCCGAAAGCATAGGTCACGAGAATGCCAAGTCCGCGAACGGTGCCGAGGGATAGCCGGCCAAAATAGTTCGCCCAGATCAGTTCTTGCAGGACGAAGCTCCCGCCGAGCCCGATGCCATAAAGAAAAAATCCGACATAAAGATCGAGCAGTCTGGCCGTCGTGATCGCCAGCGCCAAGCCTGCCGCCTGCAGCACAAACATCAGCATGCTCGAGTGGCGGATATCCATGTGTTCGCTGATAAAGCCCCAGATCAGGGTGGAGGCCAATTGCGTCAGCGCAATAGTCGTCAGCGTCGTCGCGGCGATCATGGCATCAAACCCGATATCCGTAACATAGGCGAACACGTGGAGATTCAGCCCCGCGATACCGACATTGGCCATGCCGTACATGAAGCAAATTATCCAAAACGTCTGGCTCCGAAGAATTTCACCGCGCGACCAGGTCATTTGATCTCGGCTGTTCTGCGCTAAAAAGCGCGCGTGCTTTTTTGGTTCGGCGATTTCCGTCGCGCTCTGGGCCTCATCGATTCCGTCCGGTCGGAGTCCCAAATCTTCCGGGCTGCGGCGCATGAAGATCGCCGCAGGAATGACGACAAGAGTCAACGTGATCAGGCCGAAGATCGCCCACGTCCAACGCCAGCCGACGCGCGCGAACAGAAGCGTAGTGACAATCGGGATCAACACCTTGGAGACGCCTTGTCCCAGATTTGCCATCGCGATCGCCCGTCCGCGCCGGCGTACGAACCAACGCGAGATCGTCACACTCACCACCATTTGGCACATCAGCACGCCGCCAACGGCAATAGTGCTCCAGCGCAGCAAAAGAAACTGCCAGAACGCGTTCACCTGAGAAAGCAAAACAAGACCGATTCCGGCGGACAATGCGCCGCCCGCCATCAACCAACGACCGCCGTACCGATCGACCAGCGGCCCGATCAACGGCGCCAGTGCGCCGGCGAGGAGAATCTCTCCCGAACGCAGCAGCGAAAAGACGCCGCGTGAGACGGCCAAGTCTTCGGTCAAAGGTTTTAGAAAAACGCTCAGTGTGCTCGACATGTGAAATGCGCAATTGACTTGCGCCAGAAAGCCAACCACAACGATGTACCAGCCATAGAACATTTTCGAGTTTGCGGACGCCGTCGAGGTGGGGTTCGGGAAGCTCAAGATCAAAGCTCTCGTTTTGGGAGCTTCAAACTAACAGGCTTCGCAAATCTTGTAAAAGCAGGCGGCGCTTCGAAAGCAATCGCAACCACACCGAGGCGGCGATTTGATCGTGCGCGATTCGGGCGCTATAAAAATACCACTGCGTCAATGGCAAAGGAGACTCCGATGGCGCGAACAGGTTTAAGTCACATTGCCCTTAAAAGCCGCGACTTGAAGAAAACCGAAGAGTTCTACGTCGGTGTTTTGGGCTGCCGAGTGGCTTTCCGTCATCCGCCCGACATGATTTTCTTGACGACTCCGGGTAGCGGCGATCTACTGAACTTTGTGAAAAGCGCCGGGCGTATTTCCGGAGGTCAGGGGCTCGAGCACATCGGCTTTAAAATGACCGCGGCCGACCTTAAGAAAAGGGAGAAAACCCTCAGGCGGCACGGTGTCAAGATCGAGGGGCGGCGTGGACGAGAGGCTTTTTATTTTACTGACCCGAACGGCTATCAGCTCGAATACTACTGCGACTGACGGACCGCTCGCGCGATCTCGGAAGGAAAATGACATCCATCATCTCTGTGATGAACTGAATCATGCTCTTCGGTTCCCCAGAGAGTGAAAAATGCGAGGGGAAAGATTCCTCGCGCCTGCTCGGAATGACCAGCCCTGTCATCTCGAAACCCCAGTCGACGGGCTCAGGGTAAACTGCGTGAAAGATCTTTCTTTAGCCGTTTTGAATCAAAAAAGGTCGAGTTGATCCGTTGCCGGCTTACGAAAGTGTTCAGTGGTGAGCTTGGGCCATCTCTTGTGGATGCCTGATTTTTTCTGCGCGAGTTGAAACAGCGCCGCCATCTGTTCGGCGAAAATCCCGCTGCCGCGCATCCGGGTGGTAAAATTGGGGTCATTGAGCTTGCCGTCGCGCATCTCGCGCAGCCGATTGAGCACCTTGTTTTTCCTCTCCGGGTAGTGTTGCTCGAGCCATTGCTCGAAAAGCGTTTTGACCGCATACGGCAAACGCAGCGCCACATAGCCGCAAAACGTGGCGCCCGCCTCGGTAGCGGCGGCAGCGATGGCCGGAGCTTCGGCATCGGTGAGTCCCGGAATCATCGGCGCCTGTAGGTAACCGACCGGTACGCTCGCGTTCGCGAGCGCTTTGATCGCAGCAAGCCGGCGCGCCGGCCGCGACGCGCGCGGCTCCAGCAACGAAGAGAGACGCAGATCCAGGGTCGTCAATGAAACCGTGACACCCACGCAATCATAGCGGGCGAGCTCCCTTAGGACATCGATATCGCGCGTGACTAGATGATTTTTCGTGATGATGACCACGGGGTTACGAAATTCGAGCAGGACTTCCAAGCAGCGGCGCGTGAGCTGCTTTTTTTTCTCGATCGGCTGGTAACAGTCGGTGTTGCCGCTGAGAGCAATGAGCTGGGGCTTCCACGATCGGCTTGACAATTCCTCGCGCAAAAGCCCGGGCGCATCCTCTTTCACCATGATCTTGGTTTCGAAATCCAAGCCCGACGAAAAACCGAGGTATTCATGCGTCGGGCGCGCGTAACAATAGACACAGCCGTGCTCACAGCCGCGATAGGGATTGATGCTGGCATCGAACCCGACGTCGGGACTGTCGTTGTAAGCGATGATGGTTTTGGACTGGTCCAGAAAAAATCGCGTCAGCGGCGATGAAGTCTCCTCTTCAATATCCGCCGGCTCGAACACCCGTTCCACCGATTCGAAGCGGTTCTTTGGATTGATACTCGAGCCGCGGCCGCGGACGGGAGGCGCCGTCATGAAAAATCCGCTCAGCTCGCGGGGTTCGCCAGTTTGGCCGCCGCAGCGGCCGCCGCCAATTTTGCATCGCGCGCAAGATGGCGCGTCGTCCGCTTCATCAACTTAACCTTACGCCTGAGCCTCTTCACCTTGCGACGATCGCCATTGGAGCTCACAAGCTCCGCCTTCTGCTTCTGCAACTCGCGGATATCCTGCTTCACCGCGTGGATCGCGTTGAGGTCCTTGTGCGTCTCATCGTAAGGAATCCCCTTCGCCGCAGCGATGGCTTTGATCAATTCTTCTTTTTCCAGGGCGACAACGTTGTTGAGATCCGTCTCCTGCTTGGCGATATCGCGCAGCTTCGGCATCGGTAATTTTCTAAGTTCCTTCAAATCCATGTGGAGCCTCCTTTGACAACACAAACTCCTGCTAGCATATTTAATCGTCAAAGTGAAAACCGCAACGCGACAAAAGGGTTCGCTGAAAGCCGCCGCAACAGCGGCGCGGATAAAAAAGATTCTGCCGCGGCTCGAGAAGGCTCATCCCGACGCCAAGCTCGATCTCGACTACAAAAACCCGCTGGAACTGCTGATCGCTTTGATTCTTGCCGCGCAGGCGCGCGATGATCTGGTCAACCAAATCACGGCCAATCTATTCAAGATTCATCGTAGCGCCGCCGATTATGCGGCCACCCCGGTCGCGACTTTGGAAAAGCAAATTGGCAAGCTCAATTTCTACCGCACAAAAGCCCGGTCCATTCATAATTGTTGCCAAGAACTCGTCGATCGCTTCGCAGGCAACGTTCCCGAAAACCTCGACGACTTGCTCTCGTTGCCCGGAGTCGGACGAAAAACCGCAAATATCGTTCTGGGCAATGCCTACGGCCAGCAAACCATCGGGGTCGATACGCACGTTCTGCGTCTGTCCGAACGCCTCGGCCTGACCCAGAACTCGGACCCGGATAAAATCGAAGCCGACTTGATGCAGATCGTGCCGCAAAACGGGCGCGTGCGTTTTTGTCACCTGCTACAGTATCACGGCCGACGCGTGTGCTTGGCAAGGAAACCGAATTGTCCGGCCTGCATGATCCGTGAGTTCTGTCCGTTTCCGCATAAAACTCGATCGCTTGTCGGGACCATATCGTCACCGCTACGGCGCCGGCCATAATTCCGTATGTGACAAGAGTCATTTCTTTGAACGCGTGTTGTTTCTGATCCGCTATATGACGTTGTGTCTTGCTCGTCTCCCTTGTACACTGAGAATATTACTCGACGTCATTGATCCATGGCCGACTCCTTCGAAGCGCCCGACCCCTCTTGGCTTTTCCTTGAAGCTCGCGGTCTAGTCGAACTGCCAAGGCTTTTACTTCGTTTTCCGGAGCTAGTCTGGCAGCCTCGCGGAGAAGGCCGGCCCGTCCTCATTTTGCCGGGCTACGGTGCCGGTGACGGCTCGACTGCGATATTGAAGAGCTATCTCAAATTGCTTGGCTATCGAGCCCGCGGTTGGGGCCTGGGACGAAATACAGGCAACGCCGGGGATTTGCTGCCGAGAATCTTGAAGCGCGTCTCCTCTCTCGCCCGCCGAACTGAACAACAGGTTGATCTGATCGGCTGGAGCTTCGGCGGTTACCTCGCCCGCGAACTGGCGCGCGAGCGCGCCGACCTGATCGGCCAGGTGATTACCCTTGGCACACCCGTCATCGGCGGGCCAAAGTACACGGTCGTCGCCCGAGCCTTTCATCGGCGCGGCTTGGACGTCGAAGCGATCGCCGCGGAAGTCGAAATGCGCAATCGCATCGCATTCACGACGCCGGTCGTGGCGCTTTATTCTCGTCGTGATGCGGTGGTCGCGTGGCAGGCCTGCATCGATGCCAACGCGGAAAATGTGGAGCACATTGAAGTGCGTACCACTCACATCGGCTTCGGTTTCTCCCCCGAAGTTTACAAAATCATCGCCCAGCGCTTGGGCGCAACTCGCGCCGCGGCTGCGCAACCGGTCGGACGCGAGTTATGGCCCAGGCGGTGGTTGGGTGCAATTCGACAAGCAAAACGTTGATCGGTCTTATCCTGAGCCGATCACTCCATGATGGACAGTGCTGTCCTTCTCTGGATCGTGGCGGGAGCTTTGGTTTTGACCGGCTTGGCGGGGCTTATTCTCCCCGCCATCCCGGGCGCGCCATTGATCTTCGCCGGCCTCGTGATCGGTGCCTGGGCCGATAACTTCGTCTACGTCGGAGCGTGGACCATTATCGCGCTCGCGGTTCTGACTCTCCTCATCATCGCCGTTGATTTCTGGGCGACCATGTTTGGCGCAAAAAAGTTCGGCGCTTCCCGGCGCGCTGTGATTGGAGCCGTCATCGGTTCCATCGTCGGCCTGTTTTTAGGCGTTCCTGGCGTGCTCTTCGGTCCGTTCATTGGCGCCGTGCTCGGCGAGCTCTCATCGGCCGGCAGCTTGCGGCAGGCGACGCGCGCAGGCTTGGGCGCGACTCTCGGCTTGGTTCTTGGTGCCGCGCTGAAGCTGGCACTGGCGTTTTCCATGATCGGCATTTTCGTGGCGGTGCGCTTTTTACACTGATCGGTCGGCAAGTACGGTCACGCAGAAAACTTTAGCGGATCACAAGACGAATGGGTCGGATTCGGGCCTTTTATGGAGGAGTGCAAATGAAAACACTGACGATTCTGTTCGCGGCTTTACTCGTTCATGCTCAGGCGCTCGCTCTCACCATCGCGACCGGCTCAGCCGAAGGGACTTATTTCAAGATCGCCCAGGACATCAAGCAGATCGCCGAGAAGGAAGGTATTCCCATCGAAGTCATTCAGACCAATGGTTCTTTCGATAATATTAATCTCCTCGGCGCGGGCAAAGTGGACCTCGCACTTTTGCAACTCGACGTGTTGCGTTTTGTCGCCGAGATCATGCTCAAGGAGACCGGCTTCGACGTCTTGCAGGAAGCGAAAGTGGTTCTCAATTTGTACCCGGAAGAAATCCATATTATTGCCAAAGACGAAAGCATCAGAACCGTCCAAGAGCTTCAAGGAAAACGAGTGGCTGTTGGACCGGAGAAGAGCGGTTCCGCGCTGACCGCGGAAGTTTTGCTCGCCGGATTCAACGTGCACATCGATCGTGCATTTGACGCCCCCGACGAAGCGATAAAAAAAATTGTCAGCGGCGATCTCGACGCGCTCGTGTTCGTAGGCGGCGCGCCCGTTCCGGCTTTTCGCAATCTCGATCCGAGTTTTCATTTCGTTACGATCCCCGCGGAGAGCGGGCTTGAGCAGATTTACCCGAAAAAGAAGATAGACCAGAACGTGTATGGTTGGGCCGGCGAGGTGCAAACCTACGCGGTGCCGTCGGTCATCATGACCAGAAATCGTGATGAATCCGACTTTGCCGCCACGCTGCAGAAGCTCGTGCTCGCGATTTTGGTCAATAAAGAAAATCTGGACGCGAACGGTCACCCGAAATGGAAGGATTCCTACGTGCGCTCGACCCTCGGAAGCGTCGGCTATCGGCCCAGCACGGACGTGATTCTCTTGTACAATACCCTCGACAGCGCCGGGTATCGCATCATCAAAAAATAGCTGACGGTTTACTCGTCGCGGCGCACGGTTTGCGGCGAAAACGCCGGCAAGCACACGGCGATATATTCCGCGCCTTGCGGTGTCCCGTAGCGCACCCATTCACCCGCATGAACGATAATGGCTTGTCCCGCCGCGACTGTGTAAGTCGTGCTTCGGGTTTGCACCTGTAATTCGCCGCGCAATACCAGGGTATATTCGTCGAACTCGGGCGTTTGGCCGGGCTCGCGCCAGCCCGCCGGGCTAGTCATCCGCGCGATGCTCAGCGCCGAATCCTGCGAGCTCACCCGGCCGACAAACTCCTCAATAATTTTCGGCGGCTCGCCGGCTGCGGGAATAACCGTCGGTTTCGCAACGAACGTTGTCATGGTCGTAGGAAAACTTCGATCAATCGGGACGGGTCGTCAGTTCGATCTTGTAGCCGTTCGGATCTTCGAGAAATGCAATGGCATTGCTGCCGGTGCCGTGCTTCATCGGCCCGGGCTCGCGCACGATTTTGACGCCTTTGGCGCGAAACTCTTCACAGGCTTGGTAAACGTCCGGCACACCGAGCGCGATATGCCCGAAGCCGTTGCCGAGATCGTATTTGTGCGTATCCCAGTTGTAGGTGAGCTCGATCACGGCGTCACTTTCTTCCGACCCGTAGCCGACGAAAACATTGGTAAATCGGCCCGACTCGTAGTCTCTTCTCTTTAGCAACTTCATGCCGAGCCCATCACAATAGAACTTCAAACTCTCGTCGAGATCATTCACCCGAATCATGGTATGGACAATCTTCATGGCACTCTCCTATCCAGATGATCCTTTGATTGCGGCACAGCAATGGCGCTATCCGTCGACCGGCGAACGCCGGTATCCAGATTATCCCAGGAGTCGATGCGCATTAGTTCATCGCCTTGGCAAAACCGCGAATGGTTTCTTCCCTGCTGCCGCCGGGCGGACTGTACGGGATGATTGCGATTTGCTGGATGCCGGTCTTCCGGATTCTTTCGATTTGCTTGCGACATTCATCTACGGTTCCGGCGATGGCAAATTTATCGACAAGCCAATCCGGAATCACCTCGGCATGGTTCGCTTGCTGATCCATGTGATGGTAGTAATCATAGGTTTTTCGGATTTCCGCCAAGACCTTCTGTTCGTTGGGATCGAGCACGTAGGGGAGCGGATGCGCAACCACCCGAGCGACATGTGCCTTGACGGCATCTTTGGCGGAAGTGGTCTCCGAAACCGCGCAAGGCACCCAGAGAACCAACTGAATGTCACTTAATTGGCGCCCCGCAGCTTTGGCCCCCGCAGCAAGCTTTTCTTTGGCGTGGTCAATGTATTCATCGGCGACACCCACCAGCACAATCACTCCGTCGGCGATCCGGCCGCACAGCTCGAGCATCTTCGGGCCGCTGGCAGCGATGTAAATCGGCACTTTTCTTGAGCATGGGTGAAGCACGTGGATCTTGCCGGTTTCGAGCGCAACTTCCTTACCGTCGAGCAGGTCGCGCATTTGCCGGATCGTAGTCTCGAAGTACGATAGCTTGGCAGGTTTCATGCCCATGGTTTCCACGGAGCTGTCACCCAAACCGATGCCCACGATCATTCGGCCCGGCGCATACTCTTCCAGGGTTGCGTAAGCGCTGCCGACTACCGACGGGTGGCGCGTGAGCGGATTGGTGACGCCGGTGCCGAGCTTAACTTTGGTCGTGTTGAGGGCCATGGCTGCCATATTGATGTAAGCTTCGCGCCAGATCAGATGCGAATCGCCGACCCAAATATGGCTGTAACCGGCTTCATCGGTCACCTTGGCCAGGTGAATCATTTTCTCTAAAGGCTCGGTCGGAAAGAGTCCCACGCCAAATTCAAATCCGCTCACGAAAAAACTCCTTTAGCAGCAAGACGTAGTGGCAATTCGCTCCGGCGGCGGCGTTTGCTGACTGCGCCCGGCGACCCGAATCTCACCGTCGATAACCACCGTCGAGATACCCGGTAAATCGCCCTTGGCAAATGAATCGAGCGCGTCTTTGGCAACCGACCCGGTAATTTTGTGCAGCAGCACGAGATCCGCCGGACGGCCCTCCTCGAGTATCCCGATATCGAGGCCATGCGCGCGGCCCACATTGCCGGTCGCCATACAGATGGATTTTTCCGGTTCGATGTCACCGACGGAAGAGAGAAATGCAATTTCGCGCAAGATACCGCGCGGAACAATCCCGGTTCCTCCGGGTGTGTCCGTCCCGATCAGCACCCGGTGGTGTAGATTTTTCGCTTTGACGATTCGTGCGAGCACGAGCGCGAGACGATAATTGCCCGACGTGCAGATCTCCATGAAACAGTCGGTGTCGCTGGCGATGCGGATCATGTCTTCTTCCGGCATCGGTATCGGCCCGCCGGTGATATGGCCGATAATGTCGGGTTTGATTTTCTGCACCATGGCGAATCCGGCGACTTGGCTGACGCCTGAGCGCGACACACCACCCGAATGAATTTTTACCTTAATGCCGCGTTCGTGCGCCCAGCCGACATAGCGCTCCGCTTCACCGTTGGGGAGCAGGCTGTAATCGTAAAAAATAAATTTGACCAGCTTGATGCCGAGGGAGTGGATTTCGTCAAAATCCTTTTCCGTCAGGCCTGGAACCAACAGTAGCGTTCCGGCATGCACCTTCACGCCGGACGGCCGCAAGTTGTCGTAGCATTTCTTCGTGACAATGGCGACGGAAAGCGCTGTGCGCGCGTCCGGCGGCAGCGGCAAACCAGGCAAATGCAGCTCCCCGGCAGAGATCAGGGAAGTGACGCCACCGTGCATGTAGTTGGTGATCCACGACAGCGAATTCTGCGCCGGGGTATACTCGCCAATCGATGGATGCGAGTGAGAATCGACCAGGCCGGGAATCGCCGTAATCCCGTTCGCATCGATGCTTCGATCCGCCGCTTCGCTCAAGCCGTTGCCGATCGCTTCAACGACACCGTTTTTAATAAAAATGGAATTCGCTTCCCTGAGCGGATTCTCCAGCTTTCCGGTGACCAGAGCACCGATATTTTTGATCAGAATGGACGACATGCTCGGACTATAACAAAGCTTTTATAGCTGCAAAAGCAACGGTCTCCTTGG
>JBIOXP010000421.1:0-2547 GCA_044869705.1 Binatia bacterium
TCGAATCGCGGCCGATAAAAAACAAGCCTTGGGAATACCTGTTTTTTCTCGATCTGCGCGGCCATCGGGAGCAGAACACGGTGAAGCAGGCGATCGCGAGCCTGGAAAAAAATTGTCTGTTCCTGAAGATTTTGGGGTCTTATCCGAGCGGTAGATGAAGATTGTCGAACATGTGCCGGAATATATTCGCTCGTTGATTCCTTACGAGCCGGGAAAGCCGATCGAAGAAGTCGAGCGTGAAGTTGGAATTTCCGGCTCGGTGAAGCTGGCGTCGAACGAAAACCCGCTAGGACCGTCGCCGCGCGCGCTCGCGGCCCTGCGCGAGCGACTGCCGGAACTCCATTTGTATCCGGATGGCGATTGCTTCTACTTAAAACGGGCGCTGGCGCAGAAGCTCGGTGTCGAGCCCGATTGCGTGATCTTTGGCAATGGCTCTAACGAGGTGATCGAGCTCGCGGTGAGGACGTTCATGCGCCCGGGCAACGAGGCCGTGATGGCGGAGCAAGCGTTTGTCGTCTATGAGTTGATCGTCCAGGCGGTCGGCGGCAAGCGCAAGGCCGTCCCGCTAAAGAATTTCACGCACGATCTGGCCGCGATTGCGGACGCGATCACGCCCGAAACCCGTCTGGTGTTTCTCGCCAACCCTAACAATCCAACCGGCACTATTTACCGACGGCGCGATTGGGAGATGTTTCTCGAGCGGGTTTCGTCCAATACCCTGGTGATTGTTGACGAAGCCTATTTTGAATACGTTGGCGAACCGGATTACCCGAACTCGCTCGACTACCATGCTCAACATCCGGCGATTTTGACGTTGCGGACTTTTTCCAAGCTCTACGGGCTGGCCGGTTTACGTATCGGTTATGGCATTGGCGCGAAAGATGTCATTGCCTTGATGCAGCGTGTGCGCCAGCCATTCAACGTCAACGCCCCGGCGCAGTGGGCCGCGTTGGCCGCCTTGGCCGACAATGACCACGTGCAGAGGAGTCTCGAGACCAATCGGCAAGGAATGAAATATCTACAGGCGGAATTTGTCAGGCTCGGACTCGCGTACGTGCCGAGTGAAGCAAATTTTATTCTGGTTCGGGTCGGCAATGGCCCCGCGGTTTTTCAAAAGTTACTTGAGCAAGGAGTGATCGTGCGACCCATGGTGGGATACAAATTCCCCGATCATATACGAGTGACGGTGGGAACGATGGCTGAAAATAAAAAACTGATCGGCGCCCTGGAACGGCTGATCGAACGATCCTGAAGCGATTTAGCGAACGCGTAGAGCTGACACATGGCGATGGTGTTTAAAAAAATGGTCCTGGCGGGGGTCGGTTTGATCTGTGGCTCACTCGCCCTCGATATGCGGCGGCGCAAGCTGGTAAAGCAGATTATCGGATTCGGTCGCAGCGAAGCGAATCTCCGCACCGCCAAGAGAATGGGGCTGATCGACAGTTATTTTGTCCGCGACAATGAATTTCCTGCGGGAGTCGACTTCCTGATGATGGGAACGCCGGTGCAGACCATTGTTCCGCTGACCAAAGCTTTTTTGCCTAGACTCGAGCCGGGTTGCATCATCAGCGATGTCGGCAGCGTCAAAGGCGACATCGTGCGCGGCATGGAGCGCATGCTGCCGCGGCAGATCGCGTTCGTCGCCGGTCATCCGATCGCCGGCAGCGAGCAGTGGGGCGCGCAGGCGGCACGCCCAAATTTGTTCGTCAACCATCGTTGCGTGCTGACGCCGACCAAGAAAACCAATCGCAAGGCGCTCAAGAAGATCGCGAAATTATGGCGGGATATAGGCGCCAAGGTGGAGATCATGTCGCCGGACGTTCATGACCGTCTCCTCGGCGTCATCAGCCATTTGCCGCACGTACTGGTCTACGCTTTGGTGAATGCCCTCGAGCACGCGCCATTGCCGGAACTGGATTTGAAAAAATATTGCGCCGGCGGTTTCAAGGACTTTACTCGGATTGCATCCAGCCGGCCGGAGTTATGGCGCGATATCTGCCTGATGAACCGCCGGGCGCTCGGCCGCTCGCTGACGGATTACATCCGTGATCTGACCCGGCTCAATGGCTGGATTCGCGAAGGCAAAGGCGCGCTGCTGGAAAAAGAGTTCGCGCGGGCGTACGAACTGCGCCAAAGCATTCCCGATTGACCCGCATGAAGAGGATCGAGCCAATCAAAAAGCCGATCACGGGGGAGATCACCGTTCCGGGCGACAAATCGATCGCGCACCGCGCCGTCATCTTCGGCGGCGTCGCGGCGGGTCGCAGTCGAATTTTCAATCTCTCGGGCGGCGACGACAACTCCCGCACGGTGCGCGCCTTTAGACAAATGGGTGTTGAAATCATTCGTGATGGCGAAGCGCTTTGCATCGACGGCCAAGGCTGGGACGGATTGCGCGCGCCCGGCGAGCGCATCGATTGCGGCAATTCGGGAACCACCATGCGGCTCCTCTCCGGCGTTTTGGCCGGCCGACCCTTTTTGAGCGAGCTCGACGGCGATGCCTCGCTGCGCCAACGGCCGATGCAGCGGATCATCGATCCATTGAAC
>JBIOXP010000422.1:0-4445 GCA_044869705.1 Binatia bacterium
TCGCACACCCGGCAGCAAAGTCGATTCCGCCGCCGCGGCCGCCATTTGCTCGTCCGTGAGATGCGCCGACCCCATGCGCTTGTCGAAAATCAACTCGTCCTTTTCGTGTTCCCAGATCGCCCGCTTGACATCGAGCGGTGCTTTCACCGCCGCTGCGCCCCAGCAGTCACGCCGGCTCTTGATGTAATGGGGATAGTGGATGTCCCAGATCTTCTGCCGCGCCGGTGTCAGCTTAACTCCAAAAAGCTGCCGGTATTCAGGTGTCTCGAAGTGACGGTTCACCATCGTGTTGAGCTCTTCTCGAACTTTGGGCCAAAAACTCATAAATACCTCCGCTCAATTATGTTCCCCTCAGAGTAGTCTCGAAGTCTCTATATCGAAGTCGATCCGAAACCCGCAACTGCAGGTCGCTCAAATCTACAACTCGTTCCCGGCGAGTTTCAAGCGGGCGTTCAGGCGCAAATTTTTTGATTTGTAGCGGAATTACCGCCCTATTAATGGCGTCCGGGTAAACCGCTTCCCGAATAGCGCAAAGTGCATATCGAGCAATATCTACAATGGTATCTTCTCTTGCGCCAGAGCAATACCTTTCCGATACATCGCATTGAACGCCAACGAGTCTTTCGCGGCTTGGATCGCCGATGCCTCTTTGGTCCCGGTCGCATGTTCGGCGAGAAAGGGCAAAAACATGTCGCTGTGTTTTTCATCCGCCTGGCTGTGCGCCTGGAGGTTGGGGATTTCTTTCCAGCTAAAACCCATATCATCCATCCATTTCTTCGCCATCCGGGTAGACTGGCCGCCGCCTAAGTCGCCGAGCAAACGGTCATCATTGCACCACTCGGTGATCGTCATTCCGGTCAATGAATCGGTCCACGGCATCTCGCTGGTCATCCAGGACCAGGCATACAGAACGGCCCGAGTTTCTGGCAGCGGCTCGGCATGGATGATTGCGTCGGGCTCTAGCCCCACAGACTTTCCCTGCCGGATGATCAGATGCAAGTGGCCATACTCGGAAAAGTCGTCGCGAATGATCTCCTCGTACTCGTGTTCCAAAATCCGCTGTTTAACGCCCATGACCGGACAATTCGCTGAAACGTGAGACCAGCACTCACGCCGATGGCGCACAAACAAACTCTGCTGCTTGACCATGACCGCGGCGCGGGGCTTGTTCATTTTGATCGAAAAATAAAAATCGAGCTCAGGCGAGCGAATATAATCCCGCACCAACTCGCCGAGACATTCGCGCCACTGCTTTTCCGTCATGGCTTTGCTCCTTTATAAAGCTTATCGGTGAACCCCTCGTGAACCAGCCGATCGACGATCGAATTGTCATAGAGTTTGTTCTTGGGAGCGCCTTTCGCGCCCACCATTTCGAGAACGGTCTCCACCGCCGCTGCATCGATGCGCGGAACCGGATCGAGATACTTCATCACGAACTCGTAGTGCATCTCCGCGCTACCGCCGCGCTGCCCCATGTATTTTTCGAAGAGCTTCAAAGCCTGCGCTTTTCTGGTCTTCAGCGCGGCGACGCCTTCGATGTAAGCTCGGACGATTGCTTCGACGGACTTCGGCGATTTCACCAGATAGTCGTTGCTCACCGCGAGAAGGTTCATCGAGAACGGAATCCCGAGCTCTGCTGCATCCACCAACATTTTCGCCTTCGGCCCCGGCGCCTGCGACGAAACTCGGCCTTCCGCCCGGCGCGCGCGAAAACCGAGATCGGCTTCGACCACGCCGCCGAATTGGCGCAGCTCGGTTTTATTTTCCAGATTCAGTTTCCGCAGGACGAGCCGCGTGACAAAGTCGCTGGTCGAACCGAAGCGGGTAATCGCGAGGGTTTTGCCTTGCAGCTGCTCTGCGCGTTGGATCTCCGGCTGCACCCATAGCTGCATACCAGGGCGGCTGGTATTGCTCGCGACGGCGATAATCGGAGCCCCTTTGAGCGTTGCCGCAACGACAGCATTGCTCGCCCCAAGTGCCGCATGGACGCTGCCGCCCACGAGAGCCTGGATTGTTGTGGCACCCGAGCTGATGTAAACCAGCTCGGCATTCAGGCCGTTTTTCTCGAACGCGCCGATCTCTTTCGCCATCCACACGGCCGACATACTGGGGCTAATCGAAGCATAGGCGAAGGCGATTTTTTCTTTGGGGACTTCCGCCGCTCCCGCAGCCACGTAGAGACAGAAGAGCAAAAGAAACCCAAGCCTGGTGGCACTCGCGAGACGTTGAAGCCTTCCTCTGTGTCCTCGGCGACTGTGTTGCAGTGTCATCCTGAGGCGATAGCCGAAGGCTCTCGTATTCGTAAGCGAGGACGAGATTCTTCGCTCAGGCTCAGAATGACACCGACGTGAATTTGGATGTGGCGATACAATCTCTGGAGGACGAAGAAATTCAGATTTCCACATGACTTCTGGCCGATTTAACTTCATTCACGTCATCCGCTCCATCACGTCCGCCAGGCCTGCTTGATACACACGGTAGAGCTCTTCCGATTCCTTCGCCGCCTGCAGAATCATTTTTTCATTCTCACCGTTGCCGAACTCCTCCCAAACCGGGAAAAACATATCGACATGCCCTTTGTCGGCCTCGCGATGCGCTTTCCAGTTCGGCAGATCATCCCAGGTGATACCCAACTGCTCGACCCAGCGTTGACCCATGCGATAGGCGTGACCGCCGCCCAAATCTCCCAGCAGGCGATCGTCCTGATTCCATTCGGTCATCGTCATCGCCGCCAGACCTTCCAGCCAATGCTTTTTCTTGCAGATCCATCCCCAGGCGGACAAAGTCGCGCTGGTGCTGGCGATCGGCTTGGTATTCAAAATGTCATCGGCGCCAAGGCCGATGCATTTCCCCTGACGAATGATCAAATCCAAATGACCGTGCTCCGAGTGTTGATCGCGGATAACTTCTTCATATTCATGCGCGAGGATCTTCTGTTTCACCGCAAGCACCGGCGAGTTACCGGAGACATAAGCCCAACAATCGCGCCGGTGCCGCACATAAAGAGAAAGCTGCTGCAAAATGAGCTGTGCCCGGGCTTTTGTGATCGGAATCGAAAAATAACGCTCGAGCTCGGGCGAAGTCATGGTTTGTCGCGCCAACTCACCGAAAGCCTCGGCCCAACCGCTTGCATCCATCGGCTATTCCTCTCCTTCTTTGCTCGCGTACTCTCGTTCCGCTCTCACCCTCGCAGTTCCCATGCGAGTGTCATCCTGAGCCGTAGGCGAAAGATCTGCTTTGATTGCGGCCCAGCGACCTTTCTTTAACTTGGGCCCGTACAAATTCGGACGAGGTAGATTCTTCGTCGCGTAGCTTCTCAGAATGACATCCGTTCTATTAGGCCGAACGTTCCATTTCTTTGGCAATCCCGTAGCGAAAAATTTTCAGCAGCTCCATGGACTCTTTCGCCGCCTGATAGACCACCTGTTCTTTCTCGCCGGTGGCGAACTTTTCCAGGTCCTCCAAGAACATGTCGCTGTGCTCTTCATCTGCTTCACTGTGAACTTTGAAGTTCGGCATCTGCTCCCAATCGAAGCCGAGATCGTCCATCCAGCGTTTCGCCATACGGCTCGAAAGACCGCCGCCGACATCTTTCAGCAAGCGATCATCGTTGGCCCACTCGGTAATCGTCAGGGATGCCAGACCTTCGAGCCAACTTTTTTCCCGTGTTATCCAGCCCCACGCATAAAGGGTTGCCATCGTCGATGGTAACGGCTCCACGTTCATAACCTCATCGGCTGTGAGACCGAGGGCTTTGCCTTGGCGCACGATCAATTCCATGTGACCGTGCTCCGTGTAATTATCTTTGATGACTTCACCGTATTCGTGCTGGAGAATTTTCTGCTTCACCGACATGTGCGGGCAATTGCCGGAAACATGCGCCCAACAATCGCGGCGGTGATGAATGAATAAACCGAGCTGGGTGATCAAAACCTGCGCGCCGGGTTTGGTGATCTTCACTTCGAAATAATGATTCAGTTCCGGCGAGCGCATCGCGTCTCGCACCACATCGCCCAGCCGCTTTCGCCACTCAGTCTTTTTCATTTTCGCTCCATTCGCTCCCTAGAACAGATCCGCAATTTGCGAGCCTTTTGAACGACTCCAGTATTCGTTGCACCAGCAATCAACGAGGGCATCTCTTCCGTCATACCCGCGAAAGCATGTCCTGAGCGGCGTCGAAGGGCGGGTATCCAGGCTAATTCGGTCGGAACCCAAGCTGGATTCCCGCCGGCGCGGGAGTGACGACCGGTGGCAAGACATTCACAAGATCCATCTTTCCAGGCTGTGGCGAGCGTAAGGTCGCAAGACGTTACGTTGTAATTGTCGTGTTCACTTGTACAGCCGGTCGATGAAGCCTTCTCTTTGAATCCGATCAATGATCGTGTTATCGAAAAACTCACTTACCGGTGTGTCGCTTTTGTTTTCCCAATTTAAGACGGTTTGAA
>JBIOXP010000423.1:0-6723 GCA_044869705.1 Binatia bacterium
GCTCATGCTCGCCATCGGACTTGCTTTCCGTCTGTTGATCTCCAGTCAGACCGGCCGCTCGGCGTGGGCCGGCCAAGAAGAGCAGTTCACCCCGGAATTCAGGGAACTGCGCAAGTCCTTCGATCCCAAGCATACGCCCAAAATCACCGCCCCGGAATCGGTGAAACGAGGACAATGGTTCGATGTCACTGTCGATATCGGCGCCGGCGGCGAACATCCATCTTTGAGCGAGCACTCGATTCGATACATCGCGCTCTATATCAACACCGCCGAGATCGCGCGCGTCTATCTCCACCCGGTCTATTCGTTTCCGAAAGTCACGTTTACCGTCGCTCTCGACGAAGGCGGCTCGCTTCGAGCGATCGCTGAACCCAACCATTCGGCCGGTTGGGAAGCATCAAAAAAAATCACCGTGGCGCCCTAACCGGCGGCTCTATTTTTTGCCCATGATGACGGATATTGGAGTCATCCCCTTGTCGCCGACGATCACGTCCTGGGTCACAGTGCCCAAAGTTTCGTGCCAGACCTGCAGTTTGTACTTTCCGCGCGGGACATTTTCCACGCTGAACTCGCCCTGTTCATCGGTTATGGCATAGAACGGATGCTCGGCAACCACCACCCAACCGCGCATCCAGGAATGAAGATCGCAATCGATCCGCAGGATCTCGGGCTGTTTGAATGAAAATGAAATGCTGCGCGCATGCGGCTGCGCTCGATTGAACGGGGGATTTTCCTTGCCGGCGCTCCTGACGTTGTGCAGCAGACGGTCGCTGTTGAGAAAATCTACCGTTCCGCCCACCGGCACGATGACCACGCGCGGCGTAAACGAACACTGCTTCTGATCCATTTTCGCGGGCGGCAAATTCCAATCGCGTTTTGCCTCCGGTGCAACATTTTGCAGTGAGACGACCGCATTTTTGATGCCGCTATTGGGCGATATCAGCAGGTCTTCGGGATCTTTCTCCTTGCCGCAAACGTACTGATCGATGGTCACCGAGATTTTCTTTTTCTCAATGGACGGCCCTGCATAACGAACGTTGCCCTTGATCGTCTCTGCCCACAGCACCTCGGTTGAAAAGAAGCCAAACAAAATCAAAACGCTGACTAGCAACGGTTTTGCCGCGGTCGAAAAAGAAACTGGCAAGTCAAATATCTTCATGAGAACCTCGTCGCACCCATAATACACAAGCGTATTGATTAGTCCATGAAGCGCGCGCAGTTTTCGCCCGGCGCTTGTATCAAAAATCTTTCGGTTATAAACGGTACGAAAGGCCAGGCCACAACTCATTTGCCGGGAATAACGAAGAAGGAGCGTGCATGTCGGAAAAGGATCGTTTTGCCCATCGCTTGGCGCTGCTCGGCGGCGTCGATTTCTCTCCAACCGACCTCGAAATCATCACGAGCGAGATTGAAGACATGGACCGAATCATCACTGAGCTGGAGCAATTCGCTCACGACACTCCATGGGTTTCCTTGCAGACGCAGCCAATCGGAAAAAAGCCGCATCATGATTAGCGATCTCCTGGCAGCCGATCTGGCCGATCTGTCCTGGTTGATCTCCACCCGCGAGGTGTCATCGGCAGAAGTCGTGACCGCCGCTCTCGAACGACTGAGACAGCTCGAGCCAAAGCTCAATGCCTTCATTACCGTGCTCGACGAGCAAGCGCTTGCTGCGGCAAAAGCGGCGGACGACGAAATTGCTCATGGTCAACATCGCGGTCCGCTGCACGGTGTCCCGATCACAATCAAGGACATGTTTGCCACTTGCGGTGTGCGTACCACCGGAGCTTCGAAGATTCTGCTCGATTGGGTGCCCAATTTCGATGCTCATATCGTCGAGCGACTTCGCACCGCCGGAGCGATCATCGTTGGCAAAACCAATCTGGATGAGTTTGGCCATGGCGGGACCTCGACCCTGTCGCACTTCGGTCCTGTGCACAACCCATGGAACGCGGAGCGTATCGCCGGCGGCTCCAGCGGCGGATCGGCTGCTGCCGTCGCGGCGCGGATCGGCCCGCTCTCGTACGGCACCGAGACGGGATCGTCGGTGCGCCGTCCGGCGTCCTATTGCGGGATAGTCGGTTTCAAGCCGACCTTCGGCATCATTAGCCGCCATGGATCGTTTCGCGGCGCCTGGAGCCAGGACCACGTCGGTCTCTTCGCGCGCTGCGTCAAGGACATCGCGCTCGGCCTCGATGCGACTGCTGGATACGATTCACGCGATCCGTCGAGCGTACAGCAGAACAGCCCGGCCTATGCGAGCCGTCTCGATGACAATGTAAAGGGATTGCGCGTTGCCGTACCGCGGCCTTTTCTCGAAGGCACGCATCCGGAGGTGAAGGAAGCCTTCGAGCGCGCACTGAAAGCTTTAGCCGACGCCGGTTGCGTTATTGGCGAATTGGATATGCCCGAGCTTCGTTATGCGGCGATGACTTCCATGGTGACGAGCGCCGCCGAGAGCGCAGGCATAAATCGCCGGTGGTTTTGCGAGCGCCACCAAGACTACGTGCCGCACGTCGCTCGCGGCTTGGCAGTCGGCATGACGATTACCGCCTCTGAATACCTTACGGTTCAGCGGGCTCGCCATCGGATTCGGGAGGCGCTGCGCCAAGCCTATGAAAAAGTCGACGTTATTGCGTCGCCGACGACGGCGAGAGTTGCGCCGCCGATTTCACAGGGAGTGAAAGGAAATGGCGACGACACTCGTCATGCCAGCTACAATCACTCCAACCTGCTGCGCTTTCCGAGCATGCTCGGCCTCCCCGGCTGTTCGGTTCCTTGTGGTATCAGCTCTGACGGAATGCCTATTGGAATGCAACTCATCGGCGCCTGGTTTGCCGATCAGACTGTCCTGAATGCCGCTCTGGTTTACCAAAGTCTCACCGACTGGCATAGACAAAAACCCGCCATTTGTCAGTAACAGTTATCGAGCATTCAACGCGCTCCGCTCTCGCGCAGCTGAGCCGAACGCCGGGACTCTGCCGTTACGCGGTGGTGCGCAAATGATGCCGCGGTAATGCGGTCGATAGACAAAGCTCCGGCGCCTTCGACAAGTATGGCCATCGCGAGCGCGATTGCCAGCAACTGGTATTCAAAACCTTCGCCGGCTCGATTACCCGGCCAATTCACGAAGAAACCGACCTGACGATGGACGAGAATAATTGCTACCAACATATTTGTCATCACGCCGAGAGCGGCGATTCGCGCCACAAACCCGACGATAAGCCCAAACCGCCGAGAAACTCGGCCGCAATCGCGACCAGAGCAAACGGCTCACCAATTCCCATGTTGCTAAACAGAGCGACTGTCCCGTCCAAGCCAGGCCCGTCAAACCAACCCAAAGCTTTCTGTGCGCCGTGGGCGAAAAATACGATGCCTAAAATAAGCCGCATGGCTGTAATCGTATAGTCGTTCTCCGTTCGAAATATTCGCTCCGCCATGATCTGTCCTCCTCTTCCGGATAAGATCATCTTTTTAACGATAAGATCATCTTTTTAACGGCAAAGATGATGCCCAAGCGTCGTTACTTCGAGAAATGAAGTCGGTAAAGTTTTTTCTCGTGTTAGTAAAAATCCTTCAGCAACACCGCCGTCCGACGGACAAGTTCCTCCGTTCGCGTCGACCTGAATTGGAGTTTGTCGCATTACCCGCATGGGAAATCATAATACTAGTTAGAAGGACGGGTTTTTCTCAGAGATTCAGGCTTGTTTTTTTGGCACAGCTTTAGCTCGTAGGGTAGCCTGTAGGAGACAACGCCTATGCGCTCGCGTTTATTATTATCCTTAGTCTTTGCGTTAAACATCGCACTGGGCTGCTCGACTCATCGAACCGTAACCAAAGAAGTCACGTACGATGACCGCACCGGACGCCCCGTCACGGTCGAACGAGAAACAACTACTAGCGATAGCGGAAGCGATGATGAGGGAGCGCTGAGTGGAACAGTGAACGCGGTCGGTGAAGTAATTTCTCTTCCGTTTCGCGCCGTCGGTGGTTTGTTGCGCGCGATCTTCTAACGGCGCCGCGCATCTAAAAACGCGATGACCGCTAAAATCATGAAGTTTGATCGAGCAAACTTGAACTTTCCCTCGTTCACGCGACAGCGCTGTCAGGTGTGCCGCTGCGAGGACAAATTCAATTTTACCGTTTCAGATAAACTCTGGCGTGAAATTGTGCCGCCGGATTTTCACAACAAAGTCGTCTGTCTGCCCTGTTTCGACGAGTTCGCACGGCAAAAAAACAGGAATTACGCCGATTCCATCGAGGTCCTTTACTTCGCCGGACGCCAAGCCAGCTTTAAATTTCAAACCGTTCGGGCGGAAAACATTGGCGCGGACTAAGGACGCTCCCGAATCAAATCGCGATAAAACGGCCTTGATCACACTCCGCCCCGCCGGGCTTATGCTTTCGGTATTACAACAGCAAAGTTACGGATGCACATCTTCGAGAAACCACTCGGTGGGAATCTCGCGGCCGACCCGGGCTTCCCTGGCGCGCGCCAAGACTTCACTTCCCACCGCGGCAAACTGCAAACCGAGGCCGACATTGTTACAGAAACAACTGATCGCCTTTTCATTCGTGCGTCCCGGATGCTGTTTGTTGACCAACTGGGAAAGAGTTGGAAAGTGCCAGATTGCACAGTCCTCGTGCGTGAGCGGATGTTGCCAACCTTCGGCGACATCCGGAATAGACTGGCGCTCAACGCCGATTGCGATCTGAAACGGTTTCGCCTCCTGCCAGTGAATGATCAATGGATCCGCGCGCCGATAGGTCGTCGCATCGAGCTCGCATGGTTTGACGCAGGAAACATGAGTTCCTGACGGCAAGGCCTCGCCGTCAAATAGCGGCGAAATCGAATTGGTCGTACAAATCACCATGTCGGCCGGCTCGATCGCTTCCTTTGCGCTGCTGCATTCGATGAGCTCTGCCGCAACCTTTCCGGCCCAATTTTCGACAAATCGCCGCCGTGATTCCGGCGTCGGACTGTATACCCTCACCTGTCGCACGTGACGAACCATTAACAACGTCACCAAGTGCGCGCTCGCTTGCCAACCGGCGCCCAGCAACGCCATCACCCGTGTGTCTTCGCGCGCGAGATAACGCGCGGCTATGGCGCTCGCGCCCGCCACGCGAAGCTTCTGGACGTAGCCATCGGGAAAAATCGCCAGCGGCTCGCCGGTTTCGGTGCTGAACAACATCACTAAACCGACGAACTTGTCGCCACCGGCCACCGGCAATTTATCTTTGCGAATGCCGCCGGCCTTTTCGTACCATGTCACCACGCTCGAGTTCAGCCGCAGCGCGGCAATGTTGCGCCCGGGCATGACGCCGCTCATGGTCTTATATTCATAGAACTCGCCGGGTTTGGTCGGGCTGAACACATCGTAACGCGGCACCGTCGCGGCCATGCCATTTCCGAGATCGCGATAAGCCTCCTCGAGAACCTGGAGACAGGCGCCGACGGGAAGAATTTTTTCGATATCTTCGTTCGACAAAATCAACATACGAATTCTCCTTAGACTCACTGAGTCATAGGTTCCGCGCTAGACTTTTGCAAGGCAGGGCAATCTTCACGACCAGCACATAAGCCAATATGTTGCTTATCAAGGTAGAGAAGATTCATCCCAAGAGAAGATTCGTCCGAAGCGGAAGACAAAGACAACGACGGGTGATATGAGCGGAAGGAAGGTCAAGCGGGAGGCAAGCGGACCCCGTGTCCTCAGGAACCCTGCTGCTTAATCCTTCGCAGCAATTCCTGAACTGAAGATTTGGCGATCACGCGCTCGAACTGCGCGCGATAGTTGCCAACAATACTGACTTGGTCGATGACGACGTCGTAGACTTTCCATTGCCCTCCGACATTATGCAATTGGTAGTCTATGGGCAATTCGTCGCCGCTTCCGCTGATCACTTTCGTTTGCACGGTCGCGAGATCGCCGTCACGGAACTCGCGTGCATATTGAACTTTTTCATCGCCCGATGCGCGCACCGAGCGTCCGTATGCGCGCAACACCCTTTGGGTAAACGCGTCGACAAACTCGCGCTGCTGAGCGCTCCCCAATGACTCCCAGTGAGCCCCAAGAGAACGCTTTGTCATTTCAGAAAAATCAAATCGGCTAAAGACCAGCGCTAATGCGCTCTGCGGCAACCCGGAAGCGCGGAGTTGCGCGACCGGCGTGTTCACGAGAATATTGACAAATTCGTTTATGGTCGCGCTGAGCTGCGCCGTGGGCTCGCCTGCGAAAGCCCGCGACAAAAGTAAACCGCTGAATGCGAAAATTACCATCAAGTAGGTGATTTTTTTCATAAAGTGTTCCAATCGAGCGGAAATAGTTTATAGGTTAACTGTTAAATGGTACAGGTGCAATGATCCCACACGACCTTAACTGCGCAGCGGTGCTAGTCCATATCCTGACTCTAGTTTTGTCATTCAGCCTCTCAGGAGCGCGGTAGAATGTATTACTTCGCCTACGGCTCGAATATGAGTTGGTCACAAATGCAAACGCGCTGTCCGTCATCAAAGTTCGTTTGCGTCGCGCGGCTAGCGGATCACCAGTTCGGCATCACACGCCACTCTCGTTTGCGCGACTGCGGCACAGCCAACGTTTTTTCCTGTCCTGGAAAGGAAGTGTGGGGCGTGGTCTATGAGGTGAGTAACTCGGAGCTTTTGATTCTCGATCGTTTTGAGGACGGTTACAAGCGCGCATGAACAGGCATGACCGCGCG
>JBIOXP010000424.1:0-13737 GCA_044869705.1 Binatia bacterium
CATCACGATCTGCGCGTTCTTGCCGCCCATCTCGAGCGACACGCGTTTTAAACTCTGTCCGCACACCGACGCGATTTCCCGCCCGACCGCTGCCGAGCCGGTAAACGAGACAAGCTGCACGGCCGGATGGCGCACCAGCGCCGCGCCGACTTCTTCACCCCGACCCTGAATCAGATTGACGACACCCGGCGGAATGCCTGCTTCGTTCAAAATCTCGATGAACTTCTGCGCCGTGTGCGGTGTGTCTTCCGCCGGCTTGAGCACCACCGTGTTGCCGCAAATAAGCGCCGGGAAAAGTTTCCAGGTGGGAATCGCCAGTGGAAAATTCCACGGCGTGATCAGCGCGCACACCCCGATCGGCATGCGTACGGACATGGCGAACTTGTTGGGCAACTCGGCCGGCGTCGTCTCGCCGAAAAGGCGGCGCCCCTCGCCGGCGTTGAGAAAGGCGCAGTCGATGCCTTCCTGCACGTCGCCGCGCGTTTCCTTGAGAATCTTGCCCATCTCGCGGGTTTCCACCCGAGCCAGATCTTCTTTGTACTTGCGCAAAAGCTCGCCGACGCGATAAAGCAGCTCACCGCGCTTGGGCGCGGGAACCAGACGCCATGTCGAAAATGCGCTTCTCGCCGCCTGCACGGCGGCATCGACGTCCTCCGTCGTCGATGCCGGGAACACTCCGATCAGGTCGTCGCGATTGGCAGGATTGCGATTTTCGAAAGTTTGCTTGGACGAGGCCGCTAGCCACTTGCCGCCGATAAAATTTTTGAATAACTCAGACATGAGCTTACTCCGTACTTCGCTACACAATTATTCTAAAGGTCCGGTAGCGAGAACACAACGTGAACCGGGCGCTGTAGCCGTGAACCGCGCCGTTTGCCCCCGGAAGTATCCTTTACAATTCGTGCCACCGCTGGTATTTACCGTCGAACGTTGGCGCCGCGTTCGCTGGAGGATGGGACTTTCATGGACATGCTGCATGCTTTGATTTCCGGTTTTCTTCAGTGCTTCAACCTTTCGACATTCAACCTGATGATGATCGGAATCGCGATAGGGTTCGTGGTTGGAATTTTGCCGGGACTCGGCGGCCCCACCGCCATGGCGCTCATGTTGCCCTTTGTTTTCAAAATGAGCGCCGTCGAAGCCTTCGCTTTTTTGCTCGGCATGACCGCCGTGACCGCCACCACCGGAGACATTACTTCCGTGTTGTTCGGCGTACCGGGAGAACCGACGACCGCTTCCACGATTGTCGATGGCCATGCCATGGCGCGCAACGGCGAGGCGGGCCGCGCCCTCGGGGCGGTGCTCATGAGCTCGCTGGTGGGTGCGGTGTTCGCCGGCGTTGCGCTCGGCGCCGCGGTGCCGATCATTCGCCCGCTGGTGCTTTCTTTCGGCTCGCCGGAATTTTTCATGCTCGCCATTCTCGGAATCTCGTTCGTCGCTGCGTTGAGCGGCGAAGACGCGCTCAAAGGACTGGTCGCCGGCGGCATCGGTCTGATGCTTGCGACGATCGGGCTCGATCCGATCTCCGGAATCCAGCGCTACACGTTTGGGCAACTCTTTCTGTGGGACGGCATCGGTCTGGTGCCGATCACCATCGGGTTTTACGCCATTCCAGAAACCATCGAGCTGGCCGTGCTTGGAACAAGCATCGCAAAACAGGAAGTCGGCGAGCTCGGCGGCGTCATGGAGGGAGTCAAAGACACGTTCCGTCACTGGTGGCTCGTAATTCGCTGCAGCGCGTTGGGCACGCTGACGGCGATTATTCCCGGCATGGGCGCGGCGACGACGCAGTGGCTGGCCTACGCTCACGCAGTGCAGAGCTCGCCCAACAAAGAGCGTTTCGGCAAAGGGGATGTCCGCGGTGTGCTCGGTCCGGGTGCGGCGAATAATTCGACTTTGGGTGGCAGCTTGATCACGACGATTGCATTTGGCGTCCCTGCAAGTGTGATCATGGCCATCCTGCTCGGTGCCTTCATCATCCAGGGCATCGTCCCCGGACCCGACATGTTGCTACCGCCGCCCAAGGGAAAACTGGATCTTACTTATTCCTTCGTCTGGGTGATCATTATCTCCAATATCATTACGGTGGCGGTCTGTTTCTTGTTCCTGAAGCCGTTGGCAAAGGTCACGCAGGTTCGCGGCAGCATCATTATCCCGCTGATTTTAATTCTCATCTATCTGGGAGCTTTTGCCGAGAAAAACGCATTCGAGGATATGATCGTGGTGCTTTTCTTCGGGGCGCTCGGTTGGGTTATGGAAAAGCTCGAATGGCCGCGGCCGCCTGTTCTCCTGGGGCTTGTGCTCGGTCCCCTTGCCGAAAACCGGCTCTTTCTCTCGACCGACAATTACGGCTGGGCATGGACCGGCAGACCGGGAGTACTGGCCATTTTCGCGTTGACTCTTTTCGGCATCTTCTATCCCATGATCAAAAGCCGAAGAGCCGAACGGGACAAAGCACGAGAGGACGCCACAGCTCAAACGGGGGCAAGCGAACGGCACGAGCATGCGATTCACTTCGGCGCCGCCGCGCTGTTTACGACAATCATCATTGTCGCGCTTGCGCTCGCGCTTTGGCAGAGCCGTCATTTTGGTTATCGCGCCGGGCTCTTTCCTTGGGTCATCGGCACGCCGACGCTTCTTTTGGCGCTCGGCCAGCTTGGGCGGGATCTCTACGGCAAAAGGAAAAAGGCCGCCGGCGGCTTGGCGGAATCCGTGGAAACGCACGTCGACATCGCGCCGGAAGTCGAACGGCAGAGAACCCTCTCGATCATCGGATGGACAGTGGGTTTTTTTCTGGCGATTTGGCTGCTCGGTTTCAGCTATGCGGTCCCGCTGACGATTTTTCTCTATCTGAAGTTTGCCGGCAACGAGAAATGGCCGATCACCCTCGCCGTGACATTTTTTTCTTGGCTTTTCTACTGGAGTCTTTTCGAACGGCTTTTGAACGTGCCTTTTCCGGAAGGCTTCCTATTCGAGCTAGTCAAGGGAACACAATAAGTTCACGCCGAGCGCAACCCGCGCCATACCTTCTCGGGCGTAAGCGGCAGATCGTACAGGCGCAAACCGGTGGCCTGATAAAGCGCATTGCCGATCGCCGCAGCAACCGGCAGCAAGCCGCCTTCTCCTGTGCCCTTTGAACCGAATGGCCCGGGGCCGTTATGGCTTTCGACTAAGATCGTCTCGAAATCCTTCGGCAAATTTTCGAAAGTCGGCACCCGGTAATCGACGAGATTGGGGTTGAGCAGTTGACCGTCTTTGTAGACCATTTCTTCGAGCAGGCTGTGGCCGATGGCGTTCATCACGCCGCCTTCGTCCTGTCCTTCGCAAAGCACGGGATGGATTGCCTGACCGACGTCGGCTAGGGAAACGTATTTGAGCAACTTGATCTGGCCGGTTTCCCGGTCTACTTCGACTTCCGCGCCGCCCCAACTGATCTCCCAGAAATTCGTCGGTGAGCCGAGCGCCGCCTTCGGGCTTTTGATCGACTGATAGGCGCCGCGACCGATCAGCTCACCCGATTTTGACAGAAAAACTTTCTGCATCAGTTCAACGAAAGATAAACTCCGATTTTTGCCCGCGACGATCCTGCCGTCCGATAGGGCCACATGCGCCGGTTTGGCTTTTAGCATGCGCGCGGCGTGGCGCAGCAGTTGGCGTTTCAAATCCTGCGCCGCGCGCTGCACCGAAAGCCCCATCACCACGGTGGAGCTGCTGGCGTTGGTGTTGACGTCGTAGGGCGTCACGTCGGTGTCGAGTTGCGCGACCGTCACCGCGTCGTACGGAATCGCCAATTCTTCGGCGACGATCTGGCTCAGCGCCGTGCGCGCGCCCTGGCCGACTTCCACCGTACCGGTCAACAAAACAACGCTGCCGTCGGCGTTCATCTTCACTGCGGCCGAGGAAACTTTGTAGGTGCCGCCGCCGTCTTTCATACACACGGCGAGGCCGCGGCCGGTGGCCTTGCCCGGCGCCGGCGTTTTCTTCTTCGCGCCCCAGCCAATCTCTTCCGCGGCCTGCATCAATCCGGCCTTGAGATCACAATCGACGGGCGTATCGCCCGGGGTGTAGAGCTCGCCCTTCTTGAGCAAATTCTTGAGGCGAAATTCCAACGGATCGAGGCCGAGCTTCTCGGCAATAATATCCATCTGCGACTCGTAGGCCCAGGTTACCTGCAAGGTTCCGAAGCCGCGATAGGCGCCCGCCGGCACCGTGTTGGTGTAAACCGTGTAAGCATCGGTCCGCATATGCGGCAAACGATACGGACCGAAGCACCGATAACCGGCCTTTTGCGTGACCCGCGGACCCGCGTCGGCGTAGGCACCGGTTTCCATGTGGATCAAACACTGGCGCGCCATGAGCTTGCCGTCCTTCATAACACCGGTCTTGATCGTGACCCGCGCCGGATGGCGCGTGACAGTTTTGAAGCTTTCTTCGATGGTGTGCGCCAAACGCACCGGCCGTTTCGCTTTCAACGACAACGCCGCGGCGAGCGGCTCCGTCTTGACCGCGAGTTTGCCGCCGTAGCCGCCGCCGACGTACGGCACGATAACGCGAATCTTGTTGAGCGGCAGATGAAAAATATCGGCGAGGTGCTCGCGCAGAGTGAACGGTTCCTGAGTACCGGCCCACATGGTCAAGCGATCGCCCTCGTGATGTGCCACCGTGGCGTGCGGCTCCATGGAAAAATGCTGCACCCGGGGAAACGTAAAGGTGTTTTCGAAAACGTGATCTGACTTGGCGAATCCTTCCTCGATGTTGCCCTTGCCGTAGCTGAACCGATAACAGAGATTCGTGCCGGAGAACTCCTTGGGAGCCTCATAGTGCTGCCCCATGAGTTCGCCGCCGCTGGCCGCGGCCTCGTGCACCAGCGGCGCCTCTGGCGCTAACGCTTCTTCCAAGCTTGTCACTGCCGGCAGCTCCTCATAATCGACATCGATCAACATCAGCGCCTGCTCCGCGGTGGCTTCATCGACAGCCGCCACGGCGGCGACGGGATCGCCGGCATAACGAACCTTATCGACGGCAACGATGGTTTGATCCTTGTATGCCGCGCCGAACATTCGCAGCCGGGCCTGGTCCGCGCGAGTGATCACCGCGAACACGCCGGGAAACTTCTCGGCCTGGGTCGCATCGACGCGCCTCAAGCGTGCGTGCGCGTACGGACTGCGAAGAATCTTGCCATGAAGCATTCCCGGCAGCTTGACATCGACCGCGTAGATCGCTTTGCCACTGACCTTGTCATCACCGTCGGAGCGGGATTCCGCCCGCCCAACCACCTGATAAGCCTGCGCCGACTTCATCCCTCAACCTCGTTGAACATAATTTCGTTGCACCCAATCCAATGCTTGCTCTCGGCTGGTGAGCTCACCGCCGAGCTGTTGATCCTCCACTCGCCGCAAAATCTCGGCGAAAATAGGGCCCGGCACAAGTCCGAGCGCGATCAAATCCGCGCCACGTACCAGCGGCGGCGGCCGAATTTGGTCCTCGTTCAGCTCTGCCAAACGCTCCTTGCAGAACTGATAGTATTGCAAATCGCCGTTCGATGCCAAAGCGTCGATGCGTGCGAGCTCCAACAGCTCATCGATTCCCTCTTCCCGCAAGAAACGCTTCAAGGTGCTGAGGCGCATCTGCGGCGCTTGAACGTGTCGCAGATGATTGTGCACCAGGTAAGCGACGCGCTCCCAAGTTTCCCGGCTGCGCTTGAGCCGTTTCACAATGTCCTCGGACATTCCAGCGCCGACTTCGGTGTGACCGTAGAATGTGATGCGATGGTTTTCTTGACGAAAACAAACCGGCTTGGCGATGTCATGCAGTAAGCAACCATAGGCGAGAGTCTCCGAGGAAGACGGCGCCAGGTGGCTGAGGAGGAGCAAGGTGTGCGCGAATACGTCCCCTTCGGGATGATAATCGGGACTCTGCGGAGTTCCTTTGAGCGCGACGACTTCCGGCAACAGCACTTGCAGTAAGCCGCTTTCATCGAGAAGCTCGAAGCCGCGCCGCGCGCCGCCTTCGGTGAGGATGCGAGTCACCTCGTCACCGATCCGCTCCCAGGCAATCGTAGTGATGCTCGCCGCCAGTTGCTGCACCGCCTTGAACGTCAGCGGATCGATCGTGAATCCCAGGCTCGCGGCAAAGCGCACCGCGCGAATCATGCGCAGGCGGTCCTCCTCGAACCTCGCCTGCGGCTCGCCGATGGCGCGAATCAATCGCCGCTCGAGATCGGCCCGACCCTGCACGCGGTCGATCACTTGATCGTCGAGCGGATCGTAAAACATCCCGTTGACCGTGAAATCGCGACGCAAAATATCCTCTTCCAGAGTGCCGTAACGCACATGGCTCGGCCGGCGGCCGTCGAGATACGGGCCGTCATGCCGAAACGTGGCGACCTCAAAAGGATCGCCGTCAACGATGACCAAGATGACGCCGAATTGCGCCCCCACCGGGACGGTTTGCGGAAAAAGCCGCTGAATCTCGTCCGGCCGGGCATTGGTCGCGACGTCATAATCCTGCGGGATTTTTCGCAGCAGCATGTCGCGCACACAGCCGCCGGCAAAGAAAGCCTCATAGCCTTCTTGGCGTAGCTGTCGAACCACGAAAATAGCTTTCTCTCGCGCTGACACGCGCTGATCCTCGTGCGCCCGGTGAACGTTAGGATACGGCGGAGCCGGAATTAGAGCGAATGGTTGGCGGCCGTTGCGGGAATCAGCTCCCGTACTTTGCCCTGGAGCTCTTGAAACGTGAAAGGTTTGACTATGTAGCCGTCGCAGCCGGCGTCGATACAGTTCTTCAAATCGGTATCGCGAAACAGAGCAGTCGCGGCCAAAATCGGAATATCTTTGGTCTCGCCATTGGCGCGAAGCTCACGCGTCGCTTGCCAGCCGTCCATTCCCGGCATCATGATGTCCATGATGATCAACTCGGGCTTTTCGCTGAGCGCCTTTTCGACTCCATCCCTGCCGCGCTTCGCAGCGATCGGCATATAACCCATCAGCTCGACCTGCCAAATGAGCAGTTCCCGCATGTCGGCATGGTCTTCGATGATCAACACCTTCTGCATGAAACCTCGCTCGGCGAACTCTCTCCCCGTCACACGAAACGAAATGGCCCACTATGCCGAGCAGGCTATCGGCTGTCAAGTGAGGATATGCGGCAGACGGCGGCACGATCAAAGCGCGCGTGCGGTTGACGGTTGCCCCGGCCGATGACTGTCTCATTTTTCCGCGATCTTCTTCAGGTTTCCTACAATGACCGTAATCAAGGTTTCAGGATGCAAGTATTGTTTCGCGACCCGCAAAACCTCTTCGCGATCGACCTTGCGGATCAAATCCGGATAGCGCTCTGGATAATCGAGCCCGAGCTTGAAATATTCCACCTGAGCAAGAAAGCTCGCCACCCTGCGGTTGGTATCGAAACGCAGCGGGAAACTGCCGATCAGATAATCTTTGGCGTCGTTCAGCTCCTGTTCGCTGACCGGTTCCTCGCGGATTCGTCGGATTTCGTCAGTAGCGATACGGACGGCTTCCATCGCGGTTTCATTTTTGGTCTGCATTACGAATTCGAACGTGCCATGACTTTTTTCCGCGGCAAAAAAACTATAGACCGAATACGCGAGCCCCCGTTCATTGCGAATCGAGTCCATGGCACGAGAGGAAAACCCGCCCCCACCCAAAACGTAGTTCATGACTTGGATGGCGTAATAATCGGCATTATCCCTGGGCACCCCGGTATGGCCCATCACGATATTCGCCTGGGTCAGCTCTTTGTTTACTCGGACGAGCTTCGCAGGCCCGATTTTCGCCGGCACGGTCGGTACCGTGCTCGGCTCACCTTTGGCCCAGCTCCGCAGCGCAGTATTGAGCAGTGTTGCGATTTCCTGCTCGGAAACATCACCGACGACGGCGATGATCGACCGGTTGGGACGATAGTAGCGGGTGAAAAATTCCTGCAGGTTTTTTTGTTGCAGGGTTTTGACGCTTGCTTCGATGCCTTCCACCGGCCGGCCGTACGGACTCTGCGGATACAGTGCTGCAGCAAAGGCTTTTCCTGCCACAGCGCCGGGATTTTCTTCGGTGGCTCTGATGGATGCGATGATCGCCTGCTTTTGTCGGTCGATCTCGGCTTGAGGAAAAGTGGGTTGCGTGAGCACATCGGCCAATAGCTCGAGCCCCGTCGGCAGATCTTTCTTCAGCACCGTCATGCTCAAGTTTGCCGTATCTTGGCCGCAAGCTGTTTCGAGACTGGCGCCGATGAAATCCAGGGTCTCGTTGATCTGGACCGCGGTTCGCCGCTTGGTTCCGTAGGTCAACAGCTTTGCGGTCAAATTGGCCAAACCGGCCTGCGGCGCGCTCTCATGAGCAGACCCGGCGTCCACCAACAGTTCGATGGACACCATGGGCAAGGTGCGCTGCTCCGAGGTCAACAACACCATGCCATTGCTGAGGACCGTGCGTTTAGGCGTCATTCCCGCCTCGCTCAAAGTTGCTCCAGAAAAAAACAGCAAACACGCCAACAGCCGGAACCAGAACCAGCTCATTGCTCTTTTGTTGGAACCAGCGTGCCGACAGTGCGCCGGTCGCCATCGAGATATTGCCGCGCCACCCGGCGAATATCCTCGCGCGTCACCTTTCGGATCCCGTCAAGGTAGGAGTCGAGCTGACGCCAACCACCGGTGATTTCGTAATAGCCAATTTTTAAACCCTGTCCAAAGATGGAATCCTGGTCGAAGATGAAAGCAGCTTCGATTTGGTTTTTGGCTTTTTCTAGTTCACGCTCCGTGATCAGCTCTGATTTAAGCTTCTCCAATGAGCCGTAAATCTCCCGTTCGACCTTCGCCGGCTGAATTCCCGGCAAAAGCTGGGCGGTAATCGAGAACCCCATCGGATCGACCGACACGCGGCTATAATCCGCGTCCACGCCGCGCACGAGCCGTTTTTCATAGACCAGCTCGTGATAAAGCCGAGAGCTCCGCCCGCCGGCGAGCACAACCGAGAGTACGTCGAGCGCAAAGCTGTCGGCGCTTTGCAGGTTGGGCGCGTGATAGAACACAAGAACAAACGGCAGCTCGGCTTCTTTTTTGAGAATGACGCGGCGCTCGCCCTGTTGTTCCGGCTCTTGTACGGTCACTTTCGGAGCTTCCGCGTCGCGCGGGATTTTTCCGAATGCGGTGCGGATCTTCGGCAATATGTCATCGGTCGAGAAATCGCCCACGACGACGATGAATGCGTTGTTGGGCGCATAGTAGAGTTTATAAAAATCGACGAGATCCTGACGGGTCAGTTTCTGGATGTCCTCCATCCAACCGACCACCGGACGACGGTAGGGATGGATCATGAATGCGACGGCACTAGTGACTTCGCTCAACGCCGAGGCTGGATTGTCATCCGTGCGGAGTCGCCGCTCTTCTTGAATCACCTTTTTTTCCGGCTCGAAATACTGCTCGCCCAAAAGCGCGTTGGCCATCCGGTCGGCCTCGAGATCGAGCTCAATGCCGATTTTCTCGCGGCTCATGGTCGCGAAATAGACGGTCATATCGGAGGAGGTGAACGCGTTCGAGCGCCCGCCATTTTTGGCGATAATCCGCGAGTACTCTTCCGGCCCGGTGCTCGGAGTCCCCTTGAACATCATATGTTCGAGAAAGTGCGCGAGACCGCTTTTGCCGTCCTTTTCATTGCGCGCACCGACGCGATACCAAACTTGAAAAGTGACTGCCGGACTTTTGTGATTCTCCAGCAGCAAAACTTTTAAGCCATTATCAAGAATGAATTCTTGAACTTGTGCGGCGTGCAGATTTGACAGAGCAACCCCAAAGAAGAAAATCGTTAGAGCGCAGCGAACACCAGGCTGCCGAAACATAAGTCAACTTAAAGGATGTACACCCAAAGTCAAGGCGGACTCGGCGGGAGTTAGTAGCCGAGCGGTGGGCAACCTGAAGCGATAAATTGAGCTGAAACTTTCTTCGAACAGCCGTTTCCCTAATCAGAGAAACAACCGGGCATAGGTTTCGATTCCGAGGCCGAACAATACCAGAGCCAAGCCGCGTACGAACGCTTTTAATGCCGGCGCTTCGGGTTCTCGGCCCACGCTTCTGAGCAGCGCGATTTGGTGTGGTTCGCCCTGACTCCTCATGAGGTTGAGCGAGCTTTTCAACCAGATTGCGCCGACCAAGCCGATGACGAATCCGAGCGTTTCCAGTTCCAAACGGACAACTCCTTACGAGTCGATTCTGCTGAGATCAGCGGGGCAATCTGTACTCGACAGGTGACGGAGTTCTTCCGAGTGCTGTTCCCAATGCTGCCCGTCAAACGGAACAATCTTGAGATCTCTGGCGCAGACGTCGAGACAACGCACGTTGACGCTATAGCCGTCCGGATTGGAACGCGGAATATAGAACGATTTGATGCCGCAAACCTTGCAGAACAAGTGTTTTGCGACGCCAGTATTGAATTTGTATTCGACCAGAAACTCGGCGCCCTGACGCAAAGTAAACTGATCTTTCGGGACGATCAGATGGATGAATCCGCTCTTGCTACAAATGGAGCAGTTGCATTCAATAGCTTCGATTCTGGCGGCCGCTAAAACGGCAAACCGCACCCTGCCGCAATGACAGCCGCCTGCATATTCGATCAACGATGCATCCTGCTCAGCCACAGAGCATGCGAGCTACGCAGCCGATTCCATTTGCGCAGTATAGCTGCCGCTCCGTGCGGCGCTGTTCATTTTCGCCCGGTGATAGAAGATGCGCTGCGCCGTGGCAACGTTGCCCGCCTCGCCCTTCCACGCTTTCAAAGCCGGATCCTGCAGGGCCCGCGCATACGAGAAACTCACCTGCCAGGGATAGGGCCCGAGCTTATTCATTGCGTTAAGATGCTCCGTGGCGCTCACCGCGCTCTGTCCGCCTGACAAAAACGCGATGCCGGGAACCGCCGCCGGCACGGTACGCTTCAAACACTGAATTGTGCGTTCGGCGACCTCCTCCACGCTCGCTTGCCGCGGATTGTCTTTTCCGGAAACTACCATGCTTGGCTTTAAGATCATGCCTTCGAGATGCACGCGCTGTAAAAAGAGCTCTGTAAACGTAATCTTCAGGGCCTGTTCGGTGACTTCTTGTGCTCGTTCGATCGTATGGTTGCCATCGAGCAGAACTTCGGGCTCGACAATCGGCACGATTTCGGCTTCCTGGCAAAGTGCGGCATAACGCCCTAGCGCGTGCGCGTTGGCTTGCAGACAGGTATAAGTCGGGATCCCTTCGCCGATTGCAATGACGGCCCGCCACTTGGCGAACTTGGCGCCGAGCTGCTTGTATTCTTTCAATCGTCCGCGCAGTCCATCCAGTCCTTCGGTGACCACCTCGCCGGGAAATCCGGGAATATCTACGGCACCTTTGTCCACCTTGATTCCGGGAATGATGCCCTTTTTGGCGAGCAGTTGTGGGAACGGCGTGCCATCGCTCGCCGCGGTCCGAATCGTTTCATCGAACAAAATGACACCGCTGATCGCTTCCTCGACACCTTTGGTGGCGAAGAGCATTTCACGATAGGCCCGGCGGTTATTCTCGTTCGACTCGATTTTGATGCTGTCGAATCTTCTTTTGATCGTACCCATGCTCTCGTCCGCAGCGAGTATCCCTTTGCCTTTGGCGACCATCGCCTGAGCGACGCTTTCGAGTGCTTGATTCGACATCGGTTCAGTCCTCCTTATCGGTACTTGAACGGCCTCATTTTACATGGCGATCTGCTCTTCGCAAGTCATGGTGCGGCTGCATTGTCTGTGTTCCAACGCTTTGATAAGGGTTGAACATTGTGTTGGATCTACTGATCCACTGGTTCATCAGCAGCGCAAGTTTGATGATCGTGGCGTTTCTTTTTCCAGGCATCCAGCTGCAGGAATTTGGCACGGCATTGATCGCGCCGGTCGTCATCGGCTTGGTCAACGCAACCCTGGGCCTCCTGGTCAAGCTACTGACTCTGCCTCTTACTGTCCTCACGCTGGGAATTTTTTGGCTGGTGATCAACGCGTTCATGCTGCAACTCGCAGCCGCTCTGGTCCCGGGATTTTTCATCGCCGGTTTTTGGTCGGCTTTTTTCGGCGCGATCGTGCTGAGCATCGTGAGCAGCATTCTCAGTTTATTGATCCTCTGAGTTCTGCGCATTTCAATAAATGATCGACGGCAAAAATGCGCCCGTCGGCTCGTTGTACAGCCCGGTGCTCATGAGCGTCATCGGCTGGTTTATGCGCAGGCCTTGCTCTAAGCACCAGCGCAGAAGCTCGCTATTTCTTGTCGGGACCATGAACCCGGGGCCAGGAAACGTCTGCGCCGCTCCGATCAGCGCTTTCAGATTTTCATTGCTCTCGCCCACCGCATGACCAAAAAAACCGATCATCGTTGCGTAACCGGTGATCCGACCGTGGTGCTCGACCACACTCGCAGTTTTCTGTTTGATCGCGTCGAGGACCTCCGCGGCGCGATCATGGCCATGCACCCTGACGCACAGAGTGTTGCAGGCTTGGAGGTCGCTTTCGTTCGCTTGACGGACCACGTAGCCGGGGATTTCAATCCCGATCGGCGAACCCTGCAGGTTCGAGAGCGGCTCCCGCGCGTCAAACCCGAGTTTCGTGTAGAGTGACAGCGAACGGTTATGATAAGCCGATTGGACTAGCCTTACTCCTACGAATCGACCTTCGCGCGCCCGCCGCAAAACATTTTCCATCAACTGTCTTCCGATCGCTGAATTCTGTACTCCGGGCTCCACCGTGATCGGCCCAACACCTGCAACGACGCCATTTTCCCAGAGAAAATTGCTGCCGACGATCTGGCCGTCTCTTTCCGCCACGACGGAGTAGACATCCTCACGGCCGAGCAATTCAGATAACAATCCGAAGGCCGTCCCACGATCGGAAAAATCGTGCGGAAAGTTATGCCGATCTGCGATCGCCTTGAACGCTTCATAGCAGATCGAGGCGCAGATCTCGGCATCGCCGGGTCCGCCTTGACGAAAATTGATGTTCATTGAAAACCTCAAGCTTGTTCAGAATACATCGGAGGAAAACTTCCGCTCCGCTAACTCACGGGTACAACACATCATAACCGAGCAGCATCGATTTTAAAGAATCGCAACACGAAAAATTTTGCCCGAACCTGAAGCAGTTCGTCGCTCGATTTGCTAAGATCGCGCGACCAAGGCAGTGCTGAGCGCATCAGGACAACACGCTTCCGGGTTGAAGAGATCTAAGCATTCCAGTGAATAAAGATGCGACCTCGAAATTCCAAGGAGCCTCGATGAATCCGTACAAGACGCGCCGTCACACCGACAAAGGCTGTGCGCAATGATCCAGCTTCCTGACGCGCAGAAATCACATCCGCGCGCCATCTTTTACGGCTGGTATATGGTCGCGGCGAGTGTCGCGGCGAACACCCTCTTCTCCGCCGCCTATTTCCAAGGTTTCGGCGTTCTGATCCTCCCGATCGAGCGAGCTTTCGGCTGGGATCGTTGGGTCATTTCCGCGGCCATGTCGCTGCGCCAATTGGAATCCGGCATTGTCAGCCCCGCTGTCGGATTTCTCCTTGACCGCATCAGCGCACGTAAACTGATCTTCTGGAGCGCGGTAGTCGCCGGCGCCGGCTTTGTCGGCCTCGGCTTCACCGCCGGGATTGCGACGTTTTTTATTTTCTTTGTGATCATCTCGCTGGGCGCGTCCGGCATCAGTCACGCCGTCACTTGGCCGGTGATTATCTCGCGC
>JBIOXP010000425.1:0-4075 GCA_044869705.1 Binatia bacterium
CGACGTACCCATTCGCTACCGCGGACGGTACTGACTGTGTCCAAGTGGCGAATTGAACTTTGAGGCAAAGCCGTAAAAAAGGGACTTGAACAATCGCCAACGGAAGTTTGGCGGAATTCTGATCAGAAGAGGGAACCGTAACTGAATGCAAAAACCGGAAACTCCCAAGCCACTACCCATTTCCCATTCCTTTCCACCACGGCGCGATTATTCCTCGCTGTCAGTGCACGATCTGCTCGATGCGCGTGACGCTTACCACGTCTATCTCGCAAGCCTGGATCACGTAGTTGCCACTGCCATCGGTCGCTATCGCATTCATAAAGACGATTGGTACGCGGAGAACCCTCCCGATATGCCGCGGCCTAAAAACGTTAAAAAACCCACTACACCCCGAACGTTGGGTAATTCGATTGTGAGACCGTGGTCATGGCCGGCAGTTCTCGTCTTTGTTAAGCAATGGGAAGATCCCAACTCGCTTGGTAACCAAGTCGTGCCCCGCACACTCTACCTCGCTGATGGAAGAGTAGTGCCGACTTGCGTCATCGAGGCGCGGCCTGATGAAGCACCGCCGCCGCCTGTTCCTGGTCCATCAACCGTTAGCCCAATGCTTGGCGGCGGTTACTCCTGCCTTCGAAAACATCAGGGCACGGAGAGCTATGGCACGTTTGCTTGTCTAGTCTCGAAGGAAGGGTCGTATTACGCGTTAACCAATCGCCACGTAGCAGGCGCGGGCGGCGATGTTATCAGTGCTTACATACGCGAGAGTTACCATCCCGTCGGCAGATGTGCCGACATGGGCATCACGCACATTCCGTTTCCTGACGTCTTTCCGGCGTGGGGTTGCGAAAAGACGTATTTGACTCTTGATGCCGGTCTGGTGCGCATCGACAACTATGAAGACTGGACGTCTCAGGTTTTCGGAATCGGCGAGATTGGCCCGCCTTTCAACGCCACCGAGCAAACCACCACACTCGATCTCATTGGTTGTCCTGTGCGTGCATTCGGTGGCTCCAGCGGAGTTATCGAGGGCGAAATACAGGCGCTCTTCTATCGTTACGAATCGCTCGGTGGATACGATTACACCACTGATGTGCTTATCGGACCTCGCGCCCAGGACGAGGAGAACACTTCACTCGCGCCATTCACCAGGGGCGGCGACTCGGGAACGATCTGGTTCTACGATCCACCTGAGTCGATTCCGGAAGGTCACGAAGACATCGAACAGCACACTGCCGCGGAAAGAGGAGAGCGAGCCCGACGTTTGCGGCCTATCGCTATGCAATGGGGTGGGCAAAGATTTAAGGACGCGGATAAATCATCTAGTGCTTTTGCACTGGGGAGTTTCATCTCAACTATCTGTCGCGCTCTGGACGTCGGAATAGTTCGCGACTGGAGCATTGGGCATGACGAGTATTGGGGGAAACTCGGTCACTTCGCTATCGGTTGGAAGGCATGCGATCAGCTCTCAGGACGACTTGAAAAACTGATGCGTAAAAATCAGGCGCGCATCGGCTTTGGCGACGAGACCCTGGGAGAAGGCTCGGCATTTACTATGGGACGTGGCGCATTCGTGCCGCTTGCAGATGTGCCGGATTATGTTTGGGTTATTTCCAATGCCCACCCCAACGAAGCCATCCAGCACTTCGCAGACGTCGACATTTTTTCCATCAACGGCGGCGACACGATGTTGCAAAAGTGCCATACAAATCATAAGAACGTCTCGGCCAAAAAGTGGAAAGCGTATTTCGATGGATTCGCAGCTTCAAGTGTTGGGCCTGAAGAAGGAGCGTTGCCCTTCCGCGTCTGGCAGTTATGGGAGGCGATGGTCCAATACTTAAAGAACAAGGACGTAATTCACTTCGTTTGCGCGGCAGGCGTGCTCGGCCACTACGTCGGCGACGCTTCTCAACCTTTGCATTGTTCGTACATGCACCATGGCGTGCCGCCGATGAAGACTGTCCAGGGTCGAAAGTACCCATATCCCAGAAGCAGTGCCAAATTCGCTGCCTTCAAGGAAACACGTGAATACTTGATTCACAGCATCTACGAAGAAAAAATGCTGGAGATTGATACGCCCACGGCCCTCGCGAGAGTGAATGACATACTCAATCAGGGTAATCCGCACAACCGGAACATCCAGAGCGGTTATGATGCTGCGGTTGAAACCGTCGAGCTGATGTATCAATCACACAAGGCACTCAAGCCAACTACTATCATCAATGCTGACGATCCCTCGCTTGGTCCAAAGACCAGAGCAAAACAACTATGGAACAACGATACGGTGAGAAATGCCACCGAGCATTCCTTAGCGGAAAGCGTGTTTTTGCTCGCAGATCTCTGGACGTCGGCGTGGGCAGCCGGTAACGGTGATTCGATCGCGGCTTCGCAGCTTGTCGAGTTTAGCGAAGAGGACATTGAGGACATCTATCGCGGTGAACCCGACTTTGTACCGAGCCTGAGTCTCAAAAAGATGGCCCAGAGTGGTGACTTCGAACCGCCACAGTAAAAACGCTATCCACATATTACGCAGATTCGGAAATTAATCTGTGTAATCTGTGGATAAAGAAACTTTTATTGACTTTTCGTGGTTCATACTTTATGTTCCTCACCGCCTAAGCTCAGGTCAGTCACTTAATCCCGACCTCCCCCGGTTGGGAGTACTCCAAAATTGGCCAACTAACCTCTGTCGGAATAGTCACTTCTCGCGGGTCATCAAGTTCTCAACGGAAAAGGTTTTAAGTCCATGCTGCGGTCCAATATCCTGATTTTCTCTGCTCCCCAAGATCAAGAGACCGGCTCAAGAATCAAACACCTCATCGAATGCGATAAAACTCTTAACGTCAAACAGGTCTGCGGACGCCTCAATAAAGCAGAGTCTGGGCAAGGTGTACCACCTCAACTATTAATCGCGATCCTGCCTGCTAACAGAGAAGAAACGGCCGCATTCCTTAGGGAATTTAATTCCCTGGACGTTCGAACTTCCGTTATGACAGTGGGGAGTGCAGACATTCTGACGAATGGTCTGGCGGACGGTCTCGAAAAGTCTCAGGACTTTTTGTTTACTCCCTTTCAAGAGAACGAAGTGCTCTTACGTGTGCGCCGGCTACTTAACACAGGCCACCGAAATACCGCGATAAATAACGCGACCGGCGTGTGTGGTTTGGCCCAAATACTTGGTGAAGACCCCAAAATGGTGCATCTGAAACGCAGGATTCCGATTGTTGCTCGTTTCGATTCGACCGTACTCCTCACCGGCGAAACCGGTACTGGCAAAGAGCAATTTGCGCGAGCGCTGCATTACTCGAGTCCACGCGCAGCGAAGCCATTTCTGCCGGTTAATTGCGGAGCGATTCCCACGGATCTCTTTGAAAGCGAGCTTTATGGACATCGCCGCGGTGCGTTCACAGGTGCGGTCAGTGCTGAACCCGGACTAATCGCCGAAGCCGAAGGCGGCACACTCTTCCTCGATGAGGTGGAAACTCTCAGCCTCACGAATCAGGTCAAATTGTTACGGTTTCTTCAGGACCAGGTTTATTACCCGGTCGGATCTGCAAGGCCCAAACAGGCGAACGTTTGGATCCTCGCATCGACCAACATCGAGTTGCCGTTAAAGATTCAGGATGGCACTTTTCGCGAGGATCTCTACTATCGTTTGGCCGTAATTAGCCTCGCGCTGCCGCCGCTTCGTCAACGAAAGTCAGATATTCCGTTGCTCGCAGCTCATTTCTGGAGAGTGTATTCGGAGCGAGCGGGCCGAAATTCACCACCCTTATCTTCCGAAGTGATGGATGCGTTGTGTCGTTATAACTGGCCGGGCAATGTGCGTGAACTCCAGAACGTAATTCAACAACTGACAGTGCTGAGCGAGCTGGAAACGCTCCGCACAGAAAACTTACCGATTCCAAAAACGGAGGGCTGTGCAGATAGCAAGCCCGTTTCATTTGCAGAGAGAAAAGCTTCTGTCATTGCAGAGTTTGAAAAACACTACCTGACTGATTTACTCCGCACTCACAACGGAAACGTCACCCACGCCGCTCAAGAAGCCGGCAAAGATCGCCGGGCATTCGGTCGTTTG
>JBIOXP010000426.1:0-15825 GCA_044869705.1 Binatia bacterium
GCTCGGCGCCTTCCATCTCAGTGAACTTCAGTCCGGGTATCATCTGCAAAAGTTGTCGTGGCTGACTTCGAACGCGTTGGCCGTGGGCGAGATGGCAAGGATCCTGATATGTAACGGTCATTTCCACGGTGTGCAATTTGGCAACCATACCGAGTCCGGCAAGAAATTCGCCGGCGTCTTTTACTCGCGAGCTGAAATGCTCGGCTTTTTCGCGGTAAGCCGGATCATCGCGCAGCAGATAACCATACTCTTTCATTGCGGCGCCGCAGCCAGCGGCATTGACGACAATCGCGTCAAGGTTCGCCTCGAGAAAGACATCGATATTGTGCCGGGCCATTTGTTTGGCGGCGATGTTTTCACCGTTATGAATGTTCAAGGCGCCGCAGCAGGTTTGATTTTTTGGCAGAACCACATCGCAGCCGTTGCGCCTGAGCACGCGTATAGTCGCTTCGTTCACGTCGCCGAACAGGAGTGGCATCACACAGCCATTGAGAAACCCGACTCTGGCGCGGCGCTCATTCATAGCCGGGAAGACGGTTGATTTGGGGTAAAAAGACTTTGGCGGTATTGCGGGGAGCATCGCGTCCATCTCACGAAGTTTTTTTGGCAGCACGGGCTGGACGATTTTCTGTGCGCCGGTGCTTTGATAAAGACGCAGCAAAGCAAAGACAAACCGCAGTCTTCGGGGATAAGGGAACAGCTGCGTGAAAACCAGGTTCAATAGACCGCGGACGAACGGTGATCCCGGCGGCCCGAGTTGCTCACGTACGGTTTCGACGATGCGTCCGTAGCCGACGCCGGAAGGGCAGGCGGTTTCGCAGGCGCGGCAGAGGAGACAAAGATACATGTGGTCTTTGAATCGTTCGCTGAGCGCGATCCGTCCTTCCGCGGCGCTCTTGACGAGATGAATACGACCGCGCGGTGAGTCGGGCTCGAGACGGAGGGCCCGATAGGTAGGGCAGTGATTTAAACAGAGGCCGCAATGAACGCACTGGTGCAGTTCAGGGATGTCGAGTGCGACGATTTTTTCGCTCGTTTCGCTTTCGTGTCTAGAGTCGATCGGTTCCAATTGCAGCAGCTCTTCGAGTTTCTAGTTTCTGGTTCTAGTTCTTGTAACTGGAAACTAGAGACCTGGAACTTGAGACTATTCTAAATCCATAGCCCTGCCGGGATTGTTGCCGGCGCAAGACGGACTTCCCCGCAGCTCGCCGGTGTGGGAAAGAGTTTCGCTGGGTTGAACCTGCCATCGGGATCGAAAACATGGCGCACGCGCGCCATAGCCGCCAGATCGGCTTCGCTGAAGAGCAGACCGATGTAAGCTTTTTTTTCCAGGCCGACGCCATGCTCGCCTGTGATGCTGCCGCCGAGCTCGATACAGGCGCGCAAAGTGGCGGCGCCGGCTTCTATGACTCTCGCCAATTCGCCGGGAGTGCGCATGTCGAACAGAATATTGGGATGGAGATTGCCGTCGCCGGCGTGAAAAACGTTGGCGATGCGTAGATCGTATTGCTTGCTGATAACGGCGATACGACGCATCATTTCCGGCAGCTGACTACGGGGTACGACGCCGTCTTGCACGTAGTAGTTGGGCGCCAGCGCGCCCATCGCTCCAAAAGCGCCTTTGCGACCTTTCCAGATCCTCTGACGTTCGGTTTCATCGGCCGCGAGTTTCACTTCGCGTGCGTGGTTCTGTTCACAGATGGAGCGTGCGACCTCCAATGCTCGTTCGGTATACTCCTTCAGGCCTTCAATCTCGACGATCAGCACCGCTTCAGCGTTCTGCGGCAGTCCGACTGGCGCCCCGCGCTCGACGGCTTCGATGGTTGTCCGATCCATGATTTCCAACGCCGCCGGAATGATACCTGCGGAAGTGATGTCGACAACGGTTTCAGTCGCATCATCCATTCGATCGAAGACGGCGAGCAGCGTGCGCACCGATTCGCGGGTGGGTGTTAGTTTAACCACGACTTTCGTAACGATTCCCATGGTGCCTTCGGAGCCGACGAAGACACCGCAGAGATCGTAACCGGGAGTATCCGGAACCTCGCCACCCAGCCAGACGATGCGCCCGTCATCGAGCACGACTTCAATACCGAGCACATGATTGGTGGTGACGCCGTAGGCGAGGGTGTGCGGGCCGCCGGAGTTATTAGCGACATTGCCGCCGATCGAGCAGGCGGCTTGACTGCTCGGGTCGGGGGCATAAAAGAAATTGTCCTTGGCCACCGCCTTAGTGATCTCCGCATTGATGACGCCCGGTTCGACAATGGCGATCCGATTCTGCAGGTCGAGCTTTAGAATTCGGTTAAGCCGCGCCAGAGAAAGAATGATTCCGCCTTCCGCGGGTACCGCACCGCCCGCTAGTCCGGTGCCGGAGCCGCGTGGCACGATCGGGCTATTAAAGCGCTTCGCACATTTAACGACTGCGGCGATCTGCTCGACATCCGCCGGAACAACAACAACTTCGGGCATCACCTGAAAAATCGAACCGTCCTGCTCATAGGCGACGACATCTGCCTCTTCAATCAAAACGTACGACGGCCCGACAATTTCCCGCAGTTCGCGAATCAATTCTCCTGCCGGCATCGTGCTCAGAAGCGTATCCGAGGCCGGAACACGGTGTCAATGACGTCACCTAGGTCCCAAATCTTCTGCTGCGCTCGAAGCGAGCGACGGCGTGAACCTGTCGCACAAAGGAAATTTCGCACATTGACGAAATTCAGCGAACTGTAATATAAGCGGATGGCCTAAATGTCTGGCGGTTGTAACTAGGAGGTCGTCATGTCCGAACCGAAAGCAATTCGAAACGATAGCGTGAAAACTGTTTCTCGCCGCAACGTGCTCAAGGCCGCAATGGCTGCCGGCGGCGCCGCGGCTCTCGGCTTCCCAAACATCGTCAGGGCCCAAGGCGTCACCAATATGCGCTGGCAGAGCACATGGCCGACCAAGGACATTTTCCATGAGTTTGCGCTCGATTTCGCCCACAAAGTCAATGACATGACGGGCGGTGATCTCAAGATCGAAGTGCTGCCCGCAGGCGCAGTGGTGCCAGCGTTCGGTGTGCTCGATGCGGTCTCGAAGGGCACCCTCGACGGCGCTCACGGCGTCCTCTCGTATCACTATGGAAAGAGCAATGCGCTCGCGCTCTGGGGCTCGAGTCCCGCTTACGGCATGGATGCGAATATGATTCTCGCCTGGCACAGATACGGCGGCGGCAAGGAGCTGCTGACTAAAATCTATAATTCTTTGGGGGCGAATGTAGTCTCGTTCCCCTACGGACCGATGCCAACTCAGCCCCTCGGCTGGTACAAGAAGCCGGTGACCAAGGCCGAGGATTTCAAAGGCATGAAATTTCGCACCGTCGGTATATCAATCGATTTATTTCAGGGAATGGGAGCCTCAGTGAATGCGCTGCCAGGAGCCGAAATCGTTCCGGCAATGGATCGCGGTTTGATCGAAGCTGCGGAGTTCAACAACGCGTCATCGGATCGAGCCCTCGGTTTCCAGGACGTCTCCAAGGTCTGTATGCTGCAGAGCTATCACCAGAACGGCGAGCAGTTCGAGATTATTTTCAATAAAACCAAGTTTGACGCGCTCCCGGAAAAAATGAGAGCGATCATCGCCTACGCTGTCGACGCCGCTTCCGCGGATATGTCCTGGAAAGCGATCGACCGCTATTCGAAAGACTATGTGGAGCTCCAGACTAAAGAAAAGGTGAGATTCTACCGGACTCCGGATTCTGTGCTGCAAAAGCAGCTCGAGATATTCGATCAGGTCGAGACCAAAAAATCCGCTGAAGTCCCGATGTTCAAAGAAGTCGCGGAATCTCAGCGCGCGTTCGCCGCACGTGCGGTCAAATGGGACCTCGATACCAATGTTGGCCGCCGCATGGCCTACAATCATTATTTTGCCAAGCCAGCCGCGAAACCTGGCGCTCCGGCGACGAAACCCGAAGCGAAAAAAAGTTAACCGTACCGTAGCTGGCACCAGCACCTCTACTGCCGCGATTTGGAGCTCGTCGGATTGCCGTTTCAGGCAAGGAGTTCGGCTGCTCTCGCGACGGGATGCATATTTATGAACGCCCAGCGCCTCCTCCACGGAGTTGATCAGATCAGTTACTGGTCAGGCAAAGCCTTCGCTTGGCTCATCGTCGCGCTGACATTCGTCGTCTCGATCGAAGTCTTCAAGCGCTATATTCTGAATGCACCGACCGCCTGGATCTTCGACTTCAGCAACATGCTGTACGGCACACTCTTCATGATGTGCGGCGCGTACACTCTCGCGTTAAGCGCCCACGTACGCGCCGATTTTGTTTATATTTATCTGAAACCGCGGGGCCAAGCGGCGCTCGACCTGGCACTCTACTTCCTATTTTTCATTCCCGGGATCATCGGTCTGATCTACGCCGGCTACGGATACGCCGCCGATTCCTGGCGTATCGGCGAGCACTCGAATATCACCGCGGAAGGTCCTCCGATCTACCATTTCAAAACCGTCATCCCGATTGCCGGTGCTTTGGTGCTGCTTCAGGGCTGCGCCGAGATCGTCCGCTGCATCGAATGCCTGCGCACCGGCGCCTGGCCGGCGCGCCTCGCGGATGTCGAAGAAATCGATGTGATCGACACGCAACTCTCTCATAGCGAGTACGTCGACGAAGAATCACGCCGCACGGCGATGCAGACCGCTCACGCAGTCGATGAGGCGGCGCGCCACCGCAGCGTCATGGAGGAGAGCGTCGTACACGAAAAAGCAATCACAGACGACGAGCAGAAAAAATCATGAGCGATCCCGCGCTCGGCCTGACGATGCTCGGCCTCATTGTGGTTGCGATCATGATGGGGTTTCCCACCGCGTTCACACTGATGGGCCTTGGCATGATCTTCGGTTACATCGCCTTTTTGGATCCGGGACAGCACTGGTGGAACAATAGAATCTTCGACCTGATCGTGCAGCGGACTTACGGCGTCATGACCAACGACACGCTGCTATCGGTGCCGTTGTTCGTGTTCATGGGCTATATCATGGAACGAGCGGCGTTGGTCGACCGAATGTTTCACGCGGTGCAACTCGCCTTCCGCCGGGTTCCGGCGTCACTCGCGGTGACCACGATGCTTGTGTGTGCGTTCTGGGGCATCGCCTCCGGGATCGTCGGCGCAGTGGTGATTTTGATGGGCGTGATCGCCATGCGCCCCATGCTCAACGCCGGTTATGACGTGCGGCTTGCGTCGGGAGCGATCACGGCCGGCGGCACCCTCGGTATTCTCATTCCGCCTTCCGTGATGCTGATCGTTTATGCAGCGGTGGCCGGACAGTCGATTGTAAAACTCTACGCCGCAGCGATGCTGCCGGGTTTTTTTCTGACATTCTTGTATCTCGTCTACATTCTCGGCTGGGCAATGATCAATCCGAAAATTGCTCCGAAGCTGTCGGCCGATCAATATCGAGTTGCCGTACCCGATTGGCTGACGCGGTTGGAGCACGGACGTTCACGCAGCATTTTCTTTGGGATTGTTGCGGCGCTTTTTCGTCCCGATCTCACCCGGGACTCCGCGTCCGCCGATGGCAATCGAGCAAGCTACGGCCGCATCCTACAAAATTTTCTTAACCTTATGGTTCCTCTGGCGCTTACGGCCGGCACATTCGCCGCTACCTGGTGGTATGTGGTGATCTATAACGCGCCTTCGGCCCAAGTCGAAAGTGCTCCGGCTGGCGTGGCGCCGACGCCGCAGACTGCAGCGCCACAGGCGGGCAGTCGCGCGGAAGAGAAGCCGCAGGAACTGGGTGAAGCCGAATCGGAGCTAAAGAGCGAAGAACCGCAGCGCGGCGCCGACGCTCCGCCCGAAGAGATGACTATAGCCGGAGAGCCTTCCGCGCAGTCCGCCGCCGGCAAAGTGCCGGCACATTTTTTCGACTGGTTTTGGGGCTTGGCCGCGGCGTCGGCACTGCTGCTCGCCTATTACTACTGGCGCATGGACGGCGAACAGTTTGAGATTCTCAAAGAGTTATCGGCATCAGTCGTGCCACTCGGCGTGCTCACGGTGGTCGTGCTGGCGGTGATTCTGTTCGGCATATGCACAGCCACGGAGTCGGCCGCCGTCGGAGCACTAGGCGCGCTTTATTTGGCGGTGATCGCCAAGTTTCCGCGTCAAGCCTACACCTGGAGCGTTTTTGGCGTGATTGGCGGTGTGGCGCTCGGTTGGGCGCACGCCAATTTTGTCGAGCTCATCGTTTCGGGCTCTCTCGGCGCGACATTCGCCGGGACGGTTATACCGATTGTCCAAAACCTAAAATCGTCGCCCGAGCTGCGCCAGAACCTCAAGGAATCAACTTTTCTCACGGCGAAAACGACGGCAATGGTCTGTTGGCTGTTCATCGGCTCGGCGCTTTTCTCTGCGGTCTTTGCGCTTCATGGCGGCCAATCACTGATCGAGCGCTGGGTCCTCAGCATGAATCTCTCGCCATTGGGATTTCAGTTTATGGCGCAACTGATCATTTTTCTCCTCGGCTGGCCGCTGGAATGGACGGAGATCATCGTTATCTTCTGTCCGATTTTTATTCCGCTGCTCAGCCACTTTCAGATTGATCCGATTCTTTTCGGAACCATGGTCGCGGTAAATCTCCAAGCGGCTTTTCTTTCACCGCCTGTAGCGATGTCAGCTTTTTACTTAAAAGGCGTCTCGCCGCCGCACGTGACCCTCAACCAGATATTTGCCGGCATGATGCCGTACATGATTATCGTCTGCTTGTGCCTCGCTTTCATGTACATTTGGCCAGGCATGACACTGTGGCTACCGGAATTTTTATATGGGAATTAGCGCGTTCAAACGGTTCAAATCGTTTGACCCGTTCAAGGCTTTTGAACGGTTAGAACTGTTTGAACGCCTGAAACCAGCGCGTTGACATCTCGATGGATGTGTCGAACCTCCATCTGCTTTCCGCCTCCGAAGCGGCGGGTTTAATTCGCGACGGAATTATCAGCTCAGTACAGTTGGTCGAGTCGTGCTTGGCGCGCATTCGAGAGGTTGATCCTGTTGTCCGGGCTTGGGCGTTCCTGGATCCAGATTACGCCCTGGCGCAAGCGCGCTCAGCCGACGAGCAACGTCTGACCGGCCAACCTATCGGCGCCCTTCATGGCGTGCCGGTAGCGATCAAAGACATCTTCGATACCGCCGATTTTCCGACGGAATACGGCTCAGCCATTTACGCCGGGCATACGCCGTCGCGCGACGCCACCGCGGTCGCACTTTTGCGCGTTGCCGGTGCGGTGATTTTGGGCAAGACGGTGACCACGGAGTTCGCCTATTTTTCGCCTGGCAAAACCCGCAACCCACAAAATCCCGAGCATACGCCGGGCGGGTCATCGAGCGGTTCGGCTGCCGCGGTTGCGGCGGAAATGGTACCACTGGCGATCGGCAGTCAAACCAATGGCTCCGCGATTCGCCCCGCGGCTTATTGCGGCGTTGTCGGCTTCAAACCGACGCACGGCTTGATCTCGCGGTATCGCGCTCTGGCGCTGTCGCGCACCCTCGATCACGTCGGATTGTTTGCGCGATCGATCGGCGACATTGCGCTGCTGACGGAACAATTAGCAGGCTACGATGAAAATGATCCCGATACCAAGCCGCGAGCGCGGATTCCGTTCAGCCAAATTGCCGCCGAAGACCCGCCGCTCGCGCCGATGTTGGCATTCATTAAGACGCCTCTGTGGGAGCGCGCGGATGAGGATACCAAAGCGGGTTTTGCGGAAATCATCGAGCAGTTGGGCTCGCAGGTGGAGGAAGTTGAGCTTTTTCCATCGGCGGAGCAAGCCTGGGAATGGCATCGGACGATTATGAGCGCTGAAATGGCCGCTAATCTCGAGCGCATTTGCGAGAAAAGTGGGGACAAAATCTCGGAACAGCTGCGCGCACAACTCGAAGCGGGACGAAAAGTACTCGCCATCGATTATCAACGCGCGCTGAGGCAGATTACACCGATGCAGGAAAGCTTCGTCGAGCTCTTTGAACAGCGTTATGACGCGATCTTAACGCCGGCGGCACCGAGCGCCGCGCCCAAAGGAATTGGCAGTACGGGTGATCCTGGATTTTGTACTCTGTGGACGCTTTGCGGAATGCCATCTGTCTCATTGCCACTGCTCCAAAGCAGCGACACGCTGCCGATCGGCGTGCAGCTGGTGGGCGCGCGAAACAGTGACGCAAAGCTTTTGCGCACCGCGCGCTGGCTGGCGGCGAACATGGCCGCGACCTGAGCGCGAGTCGATTGCGACCAGGGCGACCCTCGGTCGCCCTATGACAATGCAAGCCTAATCTTTCGAAAGCTCCACTCGGTTGCCATTCGGATCGGTGACATAAACCGAGTAGCCTGGACCCTGGCCATGAATTCGCGTTTCGTCAATCTTGAGCCCTTTGGCTTCAAGCTCTTTGATCAATTCTTTGGGATCGCTCGGTCCTTCGATATCGAAGGTGTGGTGCGGCACGCCGGGAAATTGTTTTTCCGAAGCGTCGAAAAGGCCAAGACCGGTTTCACCAGCTCGGAGACGATTTACTTTTACTCCGGCGAGGGTCTGCTGGGCCCGCAGCTCTGCACCCAAAGCGAGTTGGTAGAAGCGCGTCATTGCATCCAAATCAGGTGCTTGAAAGTTCCATGAACGGAGTCGCAAGATCTTCATATAACCTCCCTTTATCGTTTTCTGAAATCCGATGGTTATTGCAGGGTGCTATTTCACCGCGCCCATGGTGAAACCGGAAATAAAGCGATCAACAAAATAATTATAAATAATCGCAATCGGCACGCTCGCGATGAAGCAGCCGGCCATGAGCGAACCCCAAAAATAAACGTCACCGTGAACCAGAAAAGTCGGCACTCCGATGCCGACGGTCATATTGCGTACGGACGAGATGAAGGTCACGGCATAGACAAACTCCTGCATTACCAGCGTGAAGCTGAAAATTGCCACGGTCAGTATACCCGAGAACGAGATCGGGACGACGACTCTGAGAAAAGCGCCCAGGCGACTATATCCGTCCACCATCGCAGCTTCTTCCACGTCCCTGGGAATCGCTTTGAAAAATCCCATCATCAGCCAGGCGGAGAATGGCACCGTGAAAGACGGATACACCAACACCAGCGACCAGAGTGAATCATCGAGGTGAAGATTGACCACGACTCGCGAGAGTGGAATGAAAAGCAAGGTCGGTGGAACCAAATAGGTGAGAAAAATACCGATGCCCAGCTTGGCGCCCCAACTGCCGGTCAAGCGCGCCAGCGCGTATCCCGCGGGCACGGCCAGCAAAAGCGTGATCAGCACTACCAGGATGCCGACAAATGCCGTATTCAGGAGCCACTGACCATACATGGTCTCGAAGAACAGACGCTTGACATGTTCGAGGGTCGGTGGCTCATAAAAAAGAAACGGGTTGTGCTTGAGATCATATAAGTCAGACGTCCGTTTGAATGCGGTGATGAGCATCCAGACAAAAGGAAAAGCAAAAAAGAAAGTGAACACCCCGAGTATGCCCATGCGGGTTGCGAGCGCGCCCCAGCTCTTGGTTCGATCGAGCATGGTCAGGTCACCTCGGTCCGATGTGCAATCATCAGAAAACCGAGCGCAATCGCGAGCAGCAACGGAAAGAGGAACAATGCGATCGCCGCGCCTTCAGCCAAATCGCCACCGGCGATGCCGGTGTAGAAAGCCAAGCTGGCGAGCACCTGGGTGGTATCGAACGGTCCGCCGCGGGTCAAATTATAGATGATGACCATATCGGTAAACGTGAAGATCAAACCGAAGAGCAGCGCAACCAACGTGATCGGTAAGATTAGCGGCAACGTGACTCGAAAGAAATGACGCCAGAAACCGGCACCGTCGACGGCGGCAGCGTCGTGAATGTCCTGCGGGATCGAGCCGTAACCCGCGAGCAGAATCACCGTGGCGAGCGGAAGCTGGCGCCAGATATGCACGGCGATAATTGAACCCATCGCCAAGTGTGGTAAGCCCAACCACATGTAGCCCGTGCCATGAATCAACCCGGCGAGCCTGAGCATCCAGTTAAGCACGCTGTAGGTGGAGTCGAAGATCCACAGCCACGCGATCGTTCCAATCGAGATCGGCGCTACCCACGGCAAGAGAATAAGAAATCGAATCAACCGTTTGCCGCGAAAGTTTGCCTGCAGAGACAAAGCGAGCGCATTGCTCAGGATTAGGATCAGGAGCTGAGAGATCAGGCCGAAGGTGATGGTGTTCTTAAGCGCGGTTTGAAATTTCGGCGTGCCAATGACCGCAGTAAAATTTTTGAGGCCGACAAAACCCATGGTGCCGCCACCCGTAGTCGTGTTGCTGACACTGTAGTAGAGCGCCATTACAAACGGCACGCCGACCAGGAGCACGATGTAAAGCACTGCCGGCCCGATCAAGAGCGGCCCGATCCAGCGCTCATTGTCGAGCAAAGCAGAGCCGCGCGGTTGGCGCGGCGAAAAGCCTTGTCTCGAAGTTGCCATTGAATCCGAAGAGCTCATCATGAGTTTTCTCGTAGCGAGCAAAAATATCAACGCTCGCGCTTTGTATGCCGAGCAATGCTGCACCGGCGCGGTTTCGGCGACGTTTACTCGCGCCGCTTCCTCATAGCTCAATTAGAGCGGTTGCGCCGCGATGCGCAGTTCCGTCGAGCTATCAAAAAACCGGAGCTCATCCTCGGGTACCGTGAACTCGTAGCTATTGGCCGGCTCCAGCTTGACTGGAACCGTCACCGGCAAGCGCGCGATCACCTTCTGATCGGAATAATCGCCGACCAAAGTTCCATAGATCAAGCGATCGGCGCCCAAGTATTCGAGCCGTGTCACATTCAATCTGAAAGCAGCAACCCGTGCAGTATCGTTTTGAGTCGCTTTGGGATGAAAATCCTCCGGCCTGAAGCCAAGAATATACTGCTGCTTTCGCAGCAAATTCATGGGCGGCGAGCCGACAAAGCCGGCGACAAAGGTATCGGCGGGCTCGTCATAGATTTCCTGCGGGGTGCCAATCTGGCGCACCGAGCCGGCTTTCATCACCGCGATCCGATCGCCCAATCCCATCGCTTCCACCTGGTCATGGGTAACGTAAATGGTCGTGATGCCGATGCGGCGCTGAAATTGCTGAAGCTCGTCCCTGGCCGAAGCGCGGAGTTGCGCGTCAAGATTGGAAAGCGGCTCATCAAGGAGAAAAACCGAGGGCTCCCGCACCAGCGCCCGCGCAAGAGCAACGCGCTGGCGCTCGCCGCCCGAAAGCGCGCGCGGCTTACGTTCCAGTAAATGGCCAATGCCAAACAGCGAAGCCGCCCATTCGACTTTCTGCGGAATCAGCGTTTTGCGTGTCCTCTGCGCCTTTAACGGAAAAGCGATATTCTTGTACACCGTCATATGCGGATAAAGTGCGTAGCTCTGAAATACCATGGCAATTTTTCGCGCGCGGGGCGGCAGCTCGTTCATCACGGCGCCGCCGATCAGCACCTCGCCTTCGGTCGGCGTTTCAAAGCCGGCGATCATGCGCAGCAGCGTGCTTTTGCCGCACCCGGAAGGTCCCAGCAGGACGAGAAATTCGCCATCGCGAGTGAGCAAATCGATGCCGTTCACCGCGACAACATCGCCGAACATCTTTTTAATTTTGCGAAGCTCTACCGTGGCCATTTTCGTACCAATGCTAACATTTAACCCTTCCTGGGTTCAGTAGCCGACGACGGGCTAAAAAAAAGAGACGCCGCATTTCGACGTCTCCTTTTTGCTCGTGAGTCTCCAGCCGAGCCGTATCCGATCGCGACTAAATCAGTTTGCGCTCACGCCACTTATCCCAGATACGTTTGGATTCATCGGCGGCTTCCTTGACCGCGTCCTCGGGGCTCAGCACACCTTGGGCAGCTTTTGCGAACATCACGGGAATAATCCATTTCTGATAAATTTCGTCGATGGCCGCGTTGGCATATCCCGGGTAGCCGATGTTGGTTGCCCAGCTGAGCACGTCTTCGAGAATGCTATACTTGCCAGCCGGTTTCCCCTTATCGTCCTTAGCCAGCAACTGCTTTAAATCCGGCACAGTGCGCTGGAAACAGGGGAAGTCGTAGAATTCGCCGTTGACGAACGCCTGGCGGAAATTGGCCACGTAGTCGATGAGAAATTTTTTCGCGCCGTCGATGTTTTCTGCGAACTTCCAGATTACGTACACGCCCATGACGTGCTCGAGGCCGATGCGGCGCACCGGACCGGCGGCGGCCTTAGCCAGGTGAATTTTCTCGGTGAACTCCGGATTGTCTTTTTCTCCGGTGCGCGTGATCGAGATCGCGTTGAGCGCCATCGAAATCGTTCCGGCCAGCATGGCGCGGTTGTTGGAAGATGCATCCCAAGTGAAAACTTCCGGGGTCATGGTTTCCTGAAACAAGGCCTTGGCGAATTTCACCGCTTCAACCGTATTTTTCGAATTCAGGGTAAGATTGCCGTTGGCATCTTGCTCATGGGCCCCGAAGGAATACATGAGGGTGCGCATCGCCATAGACGTGTCGAGCTCTTGCGCGAGGCCGAGCCCCACCGGGATATTGTGCTTCTGTTTGATCTTGCGCCCGCCGTCGAGAATTTTCTCCCAGCTATCGGGCATGACGCCAACGTCGTCCCACAAGTCTTTACGCCAATTTATCGGGTCCGGAACAAAAGAAGGGGAGAAGCCAAAATATTTTTTGGTCTTGGGATTGAATGTGCTCTTGATCGCGAGATCGATGGGTTTGCCGTGTTTCTTTTCACAATCGGCATAGACATCTTTCATATCCACGACCTGCTCTTCGTAAAAAGGCGGTGGCCACTCGAACTGGAAGAGGTCATGGCCCTTTTGCGCCGAAACTTCGGCTGCTGCGCGCGCGCTCAGGCCGGCGAGACCTATGTTGTCGACCGTCACCTCGGTGTTATTTTTCTCGCCCCATTCTTTGATGTATTTTTCGTTGAACCACTTGTCGAAGGCTGGGACGAAGTGCACCCACTGCAGAATCTTCAAGCTCTTTTTTGCCGCCGCGCCGTGTGCCCGGCCGGGAAGGATCAAAGGACCTGCCAGCCCCGTCGAAAGCGCTCCCGCTGCCGCAGTTTTGATGAAATCCCGTCGGGTCAGGTCTCGCTTTGCCATAGTCTGCCTCCTTTGGGCTCGGCTCGTTTCGGTCGGTGCTTCACGCGTGAGCTTAGCTAGATTTCGCTCAGGAATCTTGCACCGGGAAGATAACGGAGATAACGGTGCCAAGTCAATTTAAATACCCAGAGATCAGACAAGTTATGCGACGTGACTCCATGCGTGATACGAACTGCGCACGAGGGGGCCTGATTCGACATGGCGAAAACCCAGAAGCTCGGCCGCCGCTTTAAACTCCCGAAATTCTTCCGGCGTCACATAACGCTCGACCTTAAGCTGCCTCATCGATGGCTGCAAATACTGACCGATCGTGACGATGTCGACGTGGTTGTCGCGCAAATCTTGCAATGTGGCGAGAACTTCATGCTCGGTCTCGCCGACGCCGAGCATGAAACCGGATTTGGTGAGGATCTCCGGACGGAGCTTTTTAGCCGTTTTCAGGAGGTTCAGCGAGCCTTGATAACTATGACCTGGTCGGACCTTGCCGTAAAGACGCGGCACGGTTTCAATATTGTGATTGAGGATTTGGATGCCGGAATCGACGACGGTTTCAAGCGCGCGGAGATTGCCTTCGAAATCAGGAATTAGCAATTCAACGCGGATGCCCGGATTGAGTGCCTTGATCCAAAAAACCGTCTTTGCAAAATGCGCCGCGCCGCCATCGGGAAGATCGTCGCGATTGACCGAGGTCACGACGATGTGGTCGAGGCCGAGCTCTTTGACGAGCAGTCCCACGTTGCGCGGCTCTTCGGGATCGAGGGCGAGCGGCTTACCTTTGTCGATCGCACAAAATCGACAGCCGCGCGTACAGGTATCGCCGAGAATCAAAAAGGTCGCGGTCTTGTTGCCCCAGCATTCACCGATGTTCGGGCAGCGTGCCTCCTCGCACACGGTGTGGAGGTTCTTCTCGCGCATGAGGCGCTTCAGCCGAAGGTAGTTGGGATTACCCGGAGCTTTGACCTTGATCCAGTCGGGATGTCGACGGGGCATAGATTTACGGAGTTTTGAGTTCCGAGTTTCGAGTTCCGAGCTCGACCGGAGGCATAAAAATATTTCCCCGGGCATCAAGCTTCAGCTTCTCAATGATCTCTGCTGCCTCGGAGTAGCCAAAAATTTTCGCAAAATGATGCAAGAAGCGGCTTCGAACTTCCGTCAAGCTTGGCTCTGTGCCGAGTTCTTGCGCCATCGACGTCACGTCGGCCCAGGTAAGGCCGCAGGGAACGATGCGCCTGAAGTAACTCAAATCTGTGTTCACGTTGAGCGCCAGGCCATGAAAAGTAATACACTTCCGTACGGCGACACCGATGGCTACAATCTTTTTATTATCAATCCAAATTCCCGTAAACGGCGGCCGCCGGACTCCAATGAGGCCAAAATCTCTCAAGGCAAGGATCGCCGTCTTTTCGAGATTTCTGATGTAGCGGTGCACGTCTTTTCTTAGCCTAGAGCGCAGATCGATGATCGGATAGACCACCAGTTGCCCGGGACCGTGATACGTTACATCGCCGCCGCGGCTGGTCCGGATGACGGGAACATCTTCGGGCGAAAGCACATTGGCCTCGTTGCCGCCGCGGCCCAGAGTGTACACATGAGGATGCTCGACGAACAGCAGGATGTCAGGCGAGGAGTTCTGGTGCTTCCCAACAACGAACTCTTCCTGCAATGCCAGCGCGCTCAGATAATCCGTTGAGCCAAGATCCCGGTAAAGAAGTTCACTCACGGTTGATTGCTTCTTACCGCCCGTGGCCCATTGTTTCAAGCTGAGCTAACCGTCTCACCCAACCCGGGTTGTCTTGCCGCCGCCCTGGCAAATCGCGTACAGTCACTGCGCTTTTCACCTGATAGGAGGCGTCAAATAAGCGTCAGTCAAACAAACCCCAAATGATTCAGGCTTCTGACATTTCGCAAATCTTGCTACCGGCACGGGTGAATCTGTTCTCCAAACGTCAGCCGCGAGCGCTCTGGGCCGTCGGTAACACTCAAATTCTTCGCCGCCCGCTCCTTGCGCTCATTTCCGCTCGACAGATCGATGGCAATCTCGCCGCGATCAGTCTACAGCTCATAAAACAACTGGCGGCTTCAAAAACTATTGGCTTTATCAGCGGCTGGCATTCGCCATTGGAGCAGGAGTTTCTGCGGGTCGTACTTACTGAGGAAGCATCATTGGTCTTTTGCACATCCAAGGCGCTCGATCGGTTCAAACCATCGGCGGAACTCAACGAGCGGGTTGTTCAGAACAAAGCTTTGCTGCTCACTCACTGCACTCCAAACGCGAAGCGTATCAGTCGGGGAGCATCGATTCGCCGGAATGAACTGGTGATCGAATTGGCCTCGGTCCTGTTGGTTCTCTCAGCACCCGAAGGAAGCGAGTCACTGAACCTCGCCAGAGCCGCGCTAGATGCGGGAAAGCCGGTATTTACCCTTGATCATCATATGAACAGAAAACTTCTTGGTTGCAGCGCCTCCATTGCGAGCTTCGACAGCATCTCGACCGCGCTCCGCTAAGCCTCGCGGTTATTCAAACACACCGACGCCGTCGAGCCCATGTGAAATTTCCGACCGGCTGAGACGCGGTTTACCGAAACCGCTCCACTGAGGTTTGACTTGGAACAACGTCGGCAGCTAGAGTCGCGAAAAATTTCATTTGGAGAGTTCGCCTGATGACGCAAAGCTCACTCAATCCACCTTGGTTT
>JBIOXP010000427.1:0-7379 GCA_044869705.1 Binatia bacterium
CGTTTGAGCCACTGACCCTTGCAACCGTTCGTCAGATCATGGCGCTGAACATTCACGAGGCAAAGGTGATCGACATCTCGAACGATGACACGATCGTGAAGGCGCTCAGAAAGGATCCGGCGCACGACCAGGAAGAAGCTCTCAAAGACATCTACCGTCGTCTTCGTCCGGGCGATCCGCCGACTGTGGCCAACGCTCGCGCTTTACTCAAGCGACTGTTTTTCGACCCGAAGAAATACGATCTTGGCCGAGTAGGCCGCTACAAGATCAATCAGAAGCTCGGGATTAACGTCGATTCTTCCGAGCGCATCCTGACCGACAAAGACTTTATCGCGGCGATCAAGTATTTGATCAATCTGCGACGTGGCGAAGGCACGCTCGATGACATTGACCACCTTGGCAGCCGGCGTGTCCGCACTGTGGGCGAATTACTGGCCAACCAGTGCCGGGTCGGCCTTGCCCGCACCGAGCGTCTCGTGAAGGAGCGAATGACTCTGTTCGACATCAACGTGGATGGGATGACGCCGCAAAAGCTCATTAATCCCAAAGCGCTCAGCGCGGTCGTCAGGGATTTCTTCGGTCGATCACAGCTGTCGCAATTCATGGATCAGACAAATCCGCTCGCAGAATTGACGCACAAACGGCGTTTGTCCGCTCTTGGCCCTGGAGGTCTGAGCCGCGAGCGCGCCGGCTTTGAAGTGCGCGACGTTCATCCGTCGCACTACGGACGCATTTGCCCGATCGAGACGCCCGAAGGGCCCAACATTGGCTTGATCAGCTCAATGAGCACCTTCGCGCGCATTAATGAGTTTGGTTTTATCGAAACACCCTATCGCAAGGTGGCGAACGGACGGGTCACCGATGAGATCGAATATTTGACTGCCGACCGTGAAGAAAACTTCCTCGTCGCTCAGGCCAATGCGCCGATCGATGGGCGCGGCCATTTTACCGGTGAAAAAGTTTCGGTGCGTTATCGGGGCGATTTCCTCGAAGTCGATCCGTCAAAGGTAAATTACATGGATGTCTCGCCGAAGCAGCTCGTTTCGGTGGCAGCTGGCCTCATCCCGTTTCTGGAACACGACGACGCGAACCGCGCGCTGATGGGTTCCAATATGCAACGCCAGGGCGTGCCGCTGATTGTTTCCGAGATGCCGCTGGTCGGCACTGGCCTTGAAGAAAAAGTTGCGCGCGATTCGCACGCAGTTGTGTTGGCGACCGAGAGCGGCAAAGTCGCTTCAGTCGCCGCTGACCAAATTATCGTCACCAAGGACGGCCATTTGCCCGACTCTAAAAAGAAGGTAAAAACCGATTCCGAGGCTGGAATTCACGTTTACGAGCTCCGGAAATTCATGCGGTCAAACGCCGGCACCTGCGTGAATCAGAAACCGATCGTTCGGAAAGGCCAGCACGTGAAGCGCGGCCAGGTCATCGCCGATGGGCCGAACACCGATCGCGGCGAACTGGCGCTCGGCCGCAACGTGCTCGTCGCGTTCATGCCGTGGAACGGCTACAACTTCGAGGACGCAATCATGATCTCCGAGAAGGTCGTGAAGGAAGACATTTACACGTCCATTCACATCGATGAGTTCGAGATCGGCGCGCGCGATACAAAGTTGGGCCCGGAGGAAATTACGCGCGACATTCCTAATGTAAGCGAAGAAGCTTTACGTAACCTGGGTCCGGACGGCGTCGTGCGAGTCGGTGCGGAGGTGAAGCCGGGCGATATCCTGGTTGGGAAAATCACGCCGAAGAGCGAGACGGAACTGGCTCCGGAAGAGCGGCTGCTTCGCGCCATCTTTGGAGAGAAAGCGGCCGACGTAAAAGACACATCACTTACCGTGCCCTCTGGTACCTACGGCATCGTGATGGACGTGAAGGTGTCGTCCCGCCGGGAAGTTGCGCGCGAGAAACTTACCCCGGCCGAAACTAAACGGCAGCTCAAGAACATTGGCGAAGACCACAAGCGCAAGAGAGAGGGGCTCATTGAGCAGCTCACCGATTCACTTTCCAACGTCCTGCTGGGCGAAAAGATTCCGCTCGACGTCGTAAATGCCAAGACCGGTGAGATCATCATCCCAGCCAATCGTAAGATCACGAAAACGCTTTTGCGAAAATTGGCGACCGCGCACGATCACATCGAGATCGACCCGAGCCCGATTCGGAATCGGATCCGCGAAATCATTGGCGGGTACGAACACAAATTCGCCGAACTGGAGCTCGAAAAAGATCGTGCTACGGACCGCGTGGAAAGCGGCGAGGAGATCGAACCTGGAATTATCAAACAGGTCAAAGTTTACATCGCCAGCAAGCGCAAGCTAAGTGTCGGCGACAAAATGGCGGGCCGTCACGGGAATAAAGGCGTTGTGGCGCGCATTGTGCCCGAGGAAGACATGCCGTTCCTCGCGGACGGAACACCGGTCGACATTGTGCTCAATCCGTTAGGCGTCCCGAGCCGTATGAACGTTGGTCAGGTCTTGGAAACGCACCTCGGCGTTGCTGCCAAAGCGCTTGGATTCAGAGTAGCCACTCCGGTGTTCGATGGAATCAAGGAAAAACAAATTCGCGACTATCTGAAGGAGGCAAAAAAGAAGGAGGGGTTCACGTGGGTGCAGGAAAACGGAAAGGCGCGTCTGTTCGACGGTCGAACCGGCGATCCGTTCGACCAGGAAGTCGTGGTTGGCCACATCTACATGATGAAGCTCGGACACCTTGTGGCGGACAAGATTCATGCGCGTGCGGTAGGACCGTATTCGCTTGTCACTCAGCAGCCGCTCGGCGGTAAAGCACAATATGGCGGCCAACGCTTCGGCGAGATGGAGGTCTGGGCCCTCGAAGCCTATGGTGCTGCTTACACATTGCAGGAATTGCTGACCGTTAAATCGGACGACGTGCAGGGCCGAACGCGCATCTACGAGTCAATCGTTAAGGGCGACAACTCGCTCGAAGCTGGAACGCCAGAATCCTTCAACGTGTTGATCAAGGAAATGCAAAGCCTCGGTCTCGACGTGAAGGTCGGCAGTCAGGCGCCCACCTTTATGGAGAGTGTCGCTTAATTTTTAGTTTCACACTTATTCGGAGAAATCATGAACGAACATTCCTGGCGTGAGTTAGTGGGCGAAGAACGCCCCGTAGGTTTTGATCAAGTCGCAATCGGCATTGCCTCAAGCGATACCATGCGTTCGTGGAGCAAAGGCGAAGTCAAAAATCCCGAGACAATTAATTACCGCACCTTTAAACCTGAGAAGGGCGGACTTTTCTGTGAACGGATTTTTGGACCGACCCGCGACTGGGAGTGTTCCTGCGGAAAATACAAGCGCATCAAGCATAAAGGCGTGATCTGCGACCGTTGCGGCGTGGAAGTTACACTCGCGCGCGTTCGTCGTGAACGGATGGGGCACATAGAGCTGGCGGTGCCGGTTTCGCACATCTGGTTTTACAAATGCATGCCTTCGCGCATCGGGCTCATGCTGGATATGAGCGCGCGTCAGCTTGAGCGCGTGATTTACTACGAAGACTACATCGTCATCGATCCTGGCAAGACGCCACTGCAGAAAACACAGTTGCTAAACGAAGTCGAATACCGTGAGGCGCAGGAACAATACGGCGAAGATTTCGTTGCCGGGATGGGCGCTGAAGCGATTAAGAAGCTTCTCTCCGAGATCGACCTTAACAAGCTCAACAAAGAGCTGGAAAAAGCGATGGGGGCGACTAAGAGCAAGCAGATTCGCAAGAAACTGGCGAAACGTCTCAAGCTTGTTCAAGGCTTCCAGAGTTCGCGTGCGCGACCGGAGTGGATGATCCTGGAGGTCCTGCCAGTGATTCCGCCGGATTTGCGTCCTTTGGTCCCACTGGAAGGTGGACGGTTCGCGACCTCGGACCTCAATGATCTTTATCGTCGCGTGATCAATCGTAACAACCGGCTCAAGAATCTGCTCATGCTCAAGACGCCGGATGTCATCATTCGAAACGAGAAACGCATGTTGCAGGAAGCCGTAGACGCTTTGTTCGACAACGGCAGGCACGGTCGCGCTGTGACTGGCGCAGGCAATCGACCGCTCAAATCGCTAAGCGACATGCTCAAAGGCAAGGGCGGTCGGTTCCGTCAGAACTTGTTAGGCAAACGCGTCGATTACTCGGGCCGCTCGGTGATTGTCATCGGTCCGGAGCTCAAGCTGAATCAGTGCGGTCTGCCGAAGAAGATGGCGTTGGTTCTTTTCGAGCCATTCATCATTCGTCGGCTGAAAGATCTCGGGTACGTCCACACGGTACGCAGCGCGAAAAAGATGATTGAACGCCAAACGCCCGAAGTGTGGGACATTCTTGACGAAGTAACCAGAGGCCATCCGGTGCTCCTGAATCGTGCTCCCACTCTGCACCGTCTCTCAATTCAGGCATTCGAACCACAATTGATCGAGGGCGAAGCCATTCGCATTCACCCGCTCGTTTGCACCGCTTACAACGCCGACTTCGACGGCGACCAAATGGCCGTGCACGTGCCGTTGTCAGTCGAAGCGCAGCTGGAAGCACGCATGCTGATGCTCGCGCCCAACAATATTTTCTCTCCGTCGAGCGGCAGGCCGATCACTACTCCAAGTCAGGACATAACCCTGGGTTGCTATTACATCACTCAGAATCCGCGCACGGCGAAGAAGGATGGGCGTCATTTACCGCTATTTGCCGACGCCTCCGAAGTCGAATTCGCGATGGTCGAGGGCACTATCAAAACGCACGACCGCATTTTATTTAAGAACCCGGACCGTGGACGGCAAACTAACCTTGGAAATCCCGACGCCACCGTACTCGAGACAACTGCTGGGCGCGTTATTTTCAATCAAATTTGGCCGAAAGAACTTGGTTTCTTCAACAAGGCAGCGGGCAAGAAGCAACTTAGCGATATCATTTGGCGCTGCTACCAAATCGCTGGTCCTGCTGTTACGGTTGCCACGCTGGATAAACTGAAGGAGCTCGGGTTCAGGGAAGCGACTCGGGCGGGTATCTCGATTGGCATCGAGGACATGATCATTCCAAAGCGGAAAGAGTCCGAATTGGAGAATGCCTACAAGCAGGTCAAGCAGGTCGACCAGCAGTATCGCCGTGGCATTATCACAGACGGCGAACGCTACAACAAGATCATCGATATCTGGACGCACGCCGGCGATCAAATTTCTAACGTGATGTTCCGCGAGATCGAGGAAAATCAGGATCGCAAGGAGTTCAATCCGATCCATTTGATGGTCGATTCCGGCGCACGCGGCAATCGTCAGCAAGTGCGGCAGCTCGCCGGCATGCGCGGTTTGATGGCCAAACCGAGCGGCGAAATCATCGAGCGACCGATCACGTCAAATTTCCGCGAAGGCTTGACCGTACTGGAATACTTCATTTCTACTCACGGCGCTCGCAAAGGTCTTGCCGACACGGCGCTCAAAACTGCCGACTCCGGTTATCTCACGCGCAAACTCGTGGACGCGGCGCAGGATGTGATCATCGTTGGGGACGATTGCGGAACAGTAAACGGCATCGTGGTGCGTTCGATTTACGAAGGCGACGAAGAAGTCGTCGATCTTGGCCAGCGCATCATTGGGCGTGTGAGCTGCGAAACAATCGCCGACCCCGTGGACAAAAAGAAAAAGATCGTCAAGGCAAACCAATACGTTGACGAAAAGATCGCAGCCGATTTACAGCGCATAGGCGTCGAGCAACTTAAGATCCGGTCGGTGCTTACATGCGAGTGCGGACGGGGCGTGTGCGCGATGTGCTACGGTCGCAACCTTGCCACCGGCGATTTTGTGAAGCTCGGTGAAGCTGTCGGAATTATTGCCGCGCAGTCCATCGGTGAGCCGGGGACGCAGTTGACGATGCGCACGTTTCACATCGGCGGCACGGCCAGCCAAACATTTAAGCAACCGATCATTAAGGCGAAGAACGACGGAACCGTGCAGTTCATCGATCTGCGCACCGTGCAGGCACTCGATGGAAGTTGGATCGTGTTAAACAAGAACGGCTCGATCAGCGTGAATAACGACGAAGGCCGCGAACTGGAGCGCTACAACGTCGTCATCGGTTCAGTAATTTCCAAGGAGGACGGCGCACCTGTAAAGAAGGGCGAAACGTTCGTGCAATGGGATCCATACAACGTGCCGATCCTTACCGACAAAGGCGGGAAAATCGAATTCCGCGACATGATTGCGGGAGTAACGATCAAACGCGAAGTCGATGAAGCGACCGGCCTCATGGGCACGATGGTCATCGAGCACAAGGAAGATCTGCATCCGCAAGTGGTTATCGTAGGTGACAAGAAGGACGTGCTCGCGAGCTATTCAATTCCCGCTGGCGCTCACGTCATCGTCGAAGAAGGTCAGAAAATCCGCGCCGGCGCGCTGCTGGCGAAAACACCGCGCAAAGTCGCAAAGACAAAGGACATCACGGGCGGTCTGCCGCGTGTTGCGGAACTGTTCGAAGCTCGCCGGCCGAAGGACGCAGCTGAGATCGCCAAGATCGACGGCATTGTCGAGCTGGGCGGAACCGTACGGGGCAAACGGAGTTTGATTTTGAAAGATCCGGACACGGGCGCTGAGGAAGAGCACCTCATTCCACTTACCAAGCACATCATCGTGTTCAAAGGCGATTACGTGAAAAAGGGTCAACAATTGACGGAAGGCCCGGTTGTGCCGCACGAGATTTTGGAAGTGTGTGGACCGCAGGAGTTGCAGGAGCACTTGGTGAACGAGGTGCAGGAGGTCTACCGGCTCCAGGGCGTGGAGATTAACGATAAGCACATCGAGATCATCGTGCGTCAAATGTTGCGCAAAGTGAAGATCACCGATCCCGGCGATACCTCGCTGCTCTGGGGCGATCAGGTCGATAAGCTCGACTTCGAGGAGGAGAACAAGAAAGTCGTGGAGAAAGGCGGTAAGCCCGCAGAGGCTGTTCCGGTCCTGCTCGGCATCACCAAGGCTTCATTGGAAACCGACAGCTTTATTTCTGCGGCTTCGTTCCAGGATACGACACGTGTACTCACTGAAGCGGCTACGCTGGGCAAGATCGACAGGCTGCGCGGCTTTAAGGAAAACGTGATCATGGGTCACCTAATTCCTGCCGGAACCGGGTTCCCAGTCCATCGCCAGCTCAAGCTGGTGGAAAAAGGCGAGCCGGTTGGCGCGCCAGTGATGGAAGAAGCCGAACCGCAACCTGCGGTCGGCTAGCTTGTATTGCAGGGCGTCTGTGTGAGACGCTTTTCGAACGAGTGAGCGAGCCTGGCGTGAGCGATCAAACGCTCTACAATTTGCCTGATGTCGATCGTCACTAAAACGGGCGACACGGGCCAGACGTCACTCATGTACGGGCGCCGCGTGTCGAAAGCGGACACGCGAGTCGATGCC
>JBIOXP010000428.1:0-13491 GCA_044869705.1 Binatia bacterium
CGCCGCGAGCTCATTGGTGGAACGTCGAACGATCCATATTCAAGATCTTCGTGCAGAGTTGAACAAGTTCCCTGATAGCCGCGAACTCGTCGAGTTCACCGGCACAAGAACTATGCTCAGCGTTCCAATGCTTCGGGAAGGAGCGCCAATTGGTCAAATCAATATTAGGCGCACGGAAGTGCGCCCGTTCTCGGACAAACAAATAAAGCTTCTTGAGACATTTGCCAGCCAGGCGGTGATCGCCATTGAGAATGTGCGCTTGTTCAAGGAACTCCAAGAGCGCAATCGCCAAATCACCGAGGCGCTTGAGCAACAGACTGCGACGAGCGAAATTCTGCGCGTGATCGCCAGCTCGCCGAGCGATATTCAGCCGGTGCTGAACGTTGTCGCGGAGAACGCCGCACGACTTTGCGACGCACGCGATGCGATAATACACCGGCGCGAAGGCGACTTGATGCGGGTCGTGGCGACCTGTGGCTCGATGCCGATAACAAAAGCCGCGGGAGAAGGCTTCCGCGCGAGTAGAGGAGAACCTCCGGGGCGCGCGATGCTAGACCGGAAGACGATTCATGTCCATGACATCGTGGCGGAACTCGACACCGAGTTTCCGGAATCCAAAGTGCACCAGCAAGTTAGCGGCTCTCGCACGATCCTGGTCACGCCGCTGCTTCGTGAAGGCGCGTCCATCGGCTCGATCATGATTCGCCGTACGGAGGTGCGCCCCTTCACGCCGGCGCAGATCAAGCTTCTCGAAACCTTCGCCGATCAAGCTGTGATCGCGATTGAGAACGTTCGCTTGTTCCAGGAATTGGAATCGCGGACCCAAGAGCTTGCGCGATCGGTTGGAGAACTGAAAGCATTGGGAGAAGTCGGCCAGGCGGTGAGCTCTACGCTCGATCTTCAGACCGTGCTCAGCACGATCGTTGCGCGCGCGGTTCAGCTATCTGGAACCGATTGCGGCATCATTTACGAATATGATGAGGCGATGCGGGAGTTTCATCTGCGGGCCAGTTATCAGATGGAAGAGGAATTGGTTAAAGCCTATCAGGCCACGCCGCTCCATCCCGGAGAGGGTGCCACGGGTCGAGCGGCAGAAACGAAACTGCCGGTGCAAATCGACGATCTGCGCCAAGAACAGGAGTTCGCTACGCGAGGCATGCGTCCCATGTTGACACGGCTGGGTTATCGATCGCTGCTCGCTGTGCCGCTCCTGCTCGATCAGAAAATCATGGGCGCGTTGACGATTTATCGACGCCAAACAGGCAACTTCGCGCCGGAAATCGTCAATCTCCTTCAGACCTTCGCCACTCAATCGGTTCTGGCGATACAAAACGCGCGCTTGTTCCGCGAAATTGAAGACAAGGGCCGGGAACTGGAAACGGCGAATCGGCACAAGTCGGAGTTTCTCGCCAACGTATCGCACGAGCTGCGCACGCCTCTCAATGCCATCATAGGTTTTTCGGAAGTCTTGCTGGAAAGACTATTTGGCGAATTGAACGAAAAGCAGAACGAGTACGTCGACGACATTCTCTCGTCAGGAAGACATCTGCTGTCGCTGATCAACGATATCCTCGATCTTTCGAAAATTGAGGCCGGCCGAATGGAGTTGGAATCGACGAAATTTGACTTGCCTTTGGCGATCGAGAACGAGCTTTTGCTGGTGCGCGAGCGCGCCAGCCGTCACGGCATCAAACTCGACCGCGCGATCGATGAGCGCCTCGGTGATTTTACCGGGGATGAACGGAAGGTGAAACAAATTTTGGTCAATCTGCTTTCCAACGCCGTGAAGTTTACGCCGGAAGGCGGGCAGGTCAAAGTCGATGCGACATTGAGCGATAGCGCAGTGATCGTTTCGATTAGCGATACGGGTATCGGCATCCCAAAAAAAGATCAGCAAGCTATTTTCGAAGAGTTCAGACAGGCGAGCGGGAATTACGCACACAAGCGCGAAGGCACGGGACTGGGGTTAACCTTGACGCGGAGATTCGTAGAGATGCACGGCGGCACGATCTGGGTCGAAAGTGAAGTAGGCAAAGGTTCTATATTTACCTTTACTCTTCCCATCCACTGATTTTGGATTTCCGATTTTGGATTGTCGGATGAAGAGTCAAGATGAATGCACATTAGATCAAGATTTTCTGGATTATCGACGCGGCGCAAGCCCAGAGCACGGAAATTGTTGACGGTCGAGGGGCTATGACTTCAATCCAAAATCAAAAATTACAGGCTTGAGGAGAGCATGGCTGGCGAATTGATATTGATCATTGAAGACAACGAAAAAAATCGGAAGCTCTGCCGCGATGTACTGAATGTCAAAGGTTATCGAACGATCGAGTCCGAGACGGCGGAAGAAGGACTTAAGCTCGCGCGCGAAAAAAAACCCAATCTCGTTCTGATGGACATCCAGCTTCCCGGAATCGACGGCATCACGGCTTTGAAGCAACTTCGAGCTGATCCAGAAACGGCGCATATTCCCGTAATTGCCATCACCGCTTCGGCAATGACGCACAACCGAACGACGATGCTGGCCGAAGGATTCGACGGCTACCAGACCAAGCCGATCACCTTGAAGGACTTTCTCGCCGAACTGGAACGAGTCCTTGAAACAAGAAGAGGGTGAATGGTGAAGCTTAAGGAGTGAGACGATTCGGAAACAGCCGCTTTTATTATTCGGATTTTGCGAGCGAGAAATGTTGATTGGACCGCCTTACGCTGAAGCTCGGACCGTGTACGAGACACTTACGTGAATAACCCGGCAAAAATTCTCGTCGTCGATGACACAGCGAAGAACGTTAAACTTCTTGCCGATCTGTTGAGGGCCAAAGGTTACGCGGTGCTGACGGCTATATCCGGAAAAGAAGCGCTGACGCAAGTCAAGACTGAACAGCCGGATCTTGTACTCTTGGATGTCGTAATGCCCGAGATGAGCGGTTACGAGGTTTGCGCTGCAATTCGCGCCAATGAGCAAACCGCTATGCTTCCGGTCGTGATGGTCACCGCTCTCGATCCAGGTTTGGAGCGGGTCAAGGGGATCGAAGCTGGGGCGGACGATTTTCTGTCCAAACCGATCAATCAACCCGAGCTTTTAGCGCGCGTGCGATCGCTGCTCCGGATCAAGAAACTGCAGGACCAGGTTCAGAGTCAAGCTGCAGAGCTCGCAGAGTTGAATACAAATCTGGAGCGGCGGGTTCAAGCGCAGGTGGCTGAGCTTGACCGTTTGGGTCGGTTGAAACGGTTTTTCTCTCCGCAAATCGCTGAATTGATTGTCAATGGCGAGGCCGACGATCCGCTGAAGACTCATCGCCGAGAACTTACGGTAGTCTATTTGGACTTGCGCGGGTTTACCGCGTTCGCGGAAAGCGCCGAACCCGAAGAAGTGATGGAGATCCTGCACGAGTATCACGCCGCGATGGGCAAATTGATCGCCGTTTACGAGGGGACTCTCGAGCACTTTGCCGGCGACGGAATGATGATTTTCTTCAACGATCCGCTGCCGGTGGAGAATGCGAGCGAGCGCGCCGTTCGCATGAGCGTCGCCATGCGCATGAACGTAGATCAGCTAACGTTGAAGTGGCGCAAGTTAGGTCATGAGCTTGGTTTTGGTGTGGGCATCGCGCAGGGCTACGCGACGATCGGCGCGATCGGGTACGAAGGACGTTGGGAATACGGCGCGATCGGCAATGTGCCCAATCTGGCGGCGCGTCTTTGCGGAGAAGCGAAGCCGGGCGAAATTTTAGTCTCGCAGCGGTTCTTGGGAGGGGTCGAAGAATGGGTCGAGGCAGAACCTCGCGGCGAGCTGCTGCTCAAAGGCTTTCACCGCCCTATTACCGCTTACAATATACTTCGGGTCAAAACGCAGAAATAATTCGCAGCACTCCGATTGGGGAACGGTCCCGGCCGAAAAAGCGCGAATCAAAAATATATATTTCAAACCAGCCGATTGTGAGAAGTACATATGGATCTGTTCGAACACGCCCAGCGCCTCGCGGGCAATGGCTCGCGTTGACTTTCCCGATCATGTTCAAACGATCGGTTGATCCGGCTAGACTCGAACCTCAACCCGGTAGTTTTGAAAATTGAATTCTGATTTATTTTGGATGTGATGTTGGACCTCGATGGATGGAAGGGAGAGCGACGGCAAGTGAAGTTTACGATTTACATAATCCTGGGACTTCTCGCGCTGGCTCGAACGGCTCAGGCGCAGACGGCAAAAACAATGACGGTTTCCGAGATCGCCGCCTACAACAAACTGGATCGCGAAAAAGTGCTTTACGAAGGCGCCAAAAAAGAAGGCAAATTGATGTGGTACACATCGCTGACCGGGGGACCGAACAGCGACGCGCCGAAGGTCTTCGAAGCCAAATACCCAGGGATACAGGTGGAGGTTTATCGGGGTGATAGCGACGCGCTGATCGCGCGCATTGTGCAGGAGGCACAAGCGAAACGTCATCTCGTCGACACTGTCGAAACGACTTTTCCAATCCTAAAAATGATGCGGGAATATAAGCTCCTGGCGCCCTATGCTTCGGCACATTTGGCAGCATATCCGGACGAGGCGAAAGAGCGAGCCGGCAAGGACTTGGTTTATTGGGCGACGGACCGAGAGTCGTATATCGGGCTTGCTTACAACACCAATTCGATTTCAGGCAATGCCGTGCCTAAAGGCTTCGACGATCTGCTGAAGCCGGAGCTCAAGGGAAAAATCGGCTTTGCCACGAGCGATACAGGTAATCGCGTGATCGCGGCTATGCTGGCGAGCAAGGGGCCTGAGTTTGTGCAAAAGCTCAAAGGGCAACAAATCAGCCTACACTCGGTTTCGGGACGAGCCATTCTCGACATGGTGATTTCCGGTGAGCTCGGACTTTCTCCAACCGTTTTTCTGAGTCATTCGCGCGTTTCGATTGGCAAGGGTGCTCCCATCAAATGGGTGCCGATGGATCTGGTGCCGACAAATGCCGGTGGCGTTGCTTTGCCGGTCAATGCGCCGCATCCGTACGCGGGAATGCTCTTTGCCGATTTTCTATTGAGTCCGGAAGGGCAGAAATTTCTGAGCAAGTACGGTCTCGACAGCGCAATGAACAAGCCGGAATTCAAAAGGTTCTACGCGGAGGCGGGAATGACGGTCGAACGGTACGAAAAAGAGAACGAGAAATGGGAGAAGCTGCTCCGGGAAATCGGCAAAAGATAGAGAGCCTGCTCGGAGCAAGGCGCAAAGACGCACAAGAACGTTTTCGCACTCGGCCCCGCGCTGCTCGAAAAAATGTTTTCCGATCGTCCTGAGTCGCAGGGAGCACCTCTGGGTAAGCAAGCATACGCTTCCAAGGACACGAAAACCCGACCGCGAAAGGAGCATGTGAGCTGGCATCTCGCCTTCCCGGCTTGCGAATGCCAGCGTCGAACTTCGAATTTGACCATTCATGATCGTTCATCCTCGGTTCGCCTCCACCGCTGTTTTGGTTCGCCCTGACCGAAGCGGCGGTTTTGAACTCCTTCTAACTCGTCGGCCGGCGGAAATGCGATTTCTCGGCGGATATTACGTATTTCCCGGCGGCACGGTACATGCCGACGACTATACCGCCAGGATGGTCGCTCGATGCCGCGGTCTTTCCGGAAAACAAGCGCAAAGAATTTTAAATGGCGGGCACAAACCCGAGGAGGCGCTCGGGCAGTGGGTTGCGGCTTTTCGCGAGATATTTGAAGAGGTCGGCTTGCTGCTTTGCGTCAACGAGAGAGGTGAAACGCTGCAATTGGCCCAATCGCCAGAGCATCAGCGAATCGAGGTTGCGCGCGAAAAAATAGTTTCGGGGGAACTTAAGTTTGAGGAGTTTTTGGTCGCCGAGAACTTGTTCTGCGACTTGACTCGGATGAGGTACTTCGATCACTGGGTGACTCCCGAGATCTATTCGATGCGTTTCGATACGCGCTTCTATATCGCGGCGGTTCCGGATCATCAAATAGCGCTGATCCGCTCAGAAGAGGTGAGCCACAGTTTGTGGATCGCGGCCAGTGACGCGCTCGCACGGGTCGACCGGCGAAATTTTCCGATTTTGCCGCCCACGACCACTGTTCTGCAGCGCCTGGCCGGTTTGTCGAGCTGGGAGCGGGTGCGCGCAGAATTCAAACTATTTTACTGAAATACATGCCAGGACCGTCGTTCTTGAACTGATTGTACCCGTGCATAGCAAATTCTCCTATTTCTGTCTGCCGTGGCCACCCGAATCAACTCGACACCTCACGAGCTGAGGCATCGAGCGGGCTCGCTTTGTACGTAGTCGTACGAACTAAGCATTTCCGGGTCGGTTTTTTGTCACCTAATACACCATCTCACGTGTTCAGGTTCTCAGCCTTCGCGACAGCGAATTTGGGGCATGGTCGTTGCGGCGGTTGCCCGGTCTATGACCCGCCAGCGATCATACAAAGCCGCAGCAATGTTGGCGTTTCACGTCCGGTTTTTACCATCAGCGGTATGCACTTGGTTTTTTGCTGCGATGATGATGATAGCTCAGATCTGGAGCGGTGTTTCATACGCAGCCGATGAACCAGCACCGGCCATCCTCAGCGAAAACCCCGTTATTGACGAGACACAACTCGAGACGGTTTCAGGTGAGACTTCGGTTCCGGAGAATGTCGATCAGCTGTCAGAAGAAAAAGAGCCTGAGACACCGGCCATCCTTGCTACGCCTCCACTCGAGGCGGGGATCGCCTCATGGTACGGAGCAAAACACCATGGAAGGCGAACCGCGAGTGGAGAGCGTTTCGATCAAAAAAAACTCACCGCTGCGCATCCGACTCTGCCGTGGGGAAGCATCGTAAGAGTCACGAGCCTCGCTAACGGAAAATCGGTCGACGTCCGGATAAACGACCGAGGCCCATTTGTAAAAGGCCGGATCATTGACCTCTCGAGAGCCGCTGCGAGGGCTTTAGGGATGGCCGGACTGATGCAAGTCCAACTTGAAGTGCTGCCTCCAGTTGACATGCCCGGGAATCGGGAATTGATTCTAGACGAGCAGCGCCAAGCGACTGCGCAAGCTTCAAACCAAAATTAGGCCAACGAGCTTACGCGCTCGCGACACAATCAACCGCAAGCAATCGCCGCATTCGGCGAGTCGTTCTCCGATAGATTGATCAGCTTTAAACTCATATTGTCGCCACCGCTGGACTGAGGCTGGGTGCAGACGCGAGACTTCTTACCTTCGCTCAAACCCTATGCCGCCATCTCTTTTTCATAGCTCACACGATGAAAGATCCCATGTAACCCGGAGTGCTTTAGCTTAGTTTATCAATTCCAGCGGGATCGGATCCAGAAACTTGCTAGCAGCACAGTAGCCAGTACCCCGGCAAGCAGCCACTGAATCCCATAACGGGGAAGATAGTAAGCTTCGAAAAGGCCAACCGCGTAGAGTGTCGAGATAATCGAGACGCGTCTGATTCGATCACCGAGCTTGATTGTCTGTTTCATGCTGTTTGTCTCCATTCTCTCCCTCTCAAAACCAAACTCTTTGGTCCTAGAAGGCTAATGTTGTAGCTCCGTTTGAGCATGTGATGTGCCAGGGAGCAATTTGGCCAAATAAAACCTGAATATGCGGATCTTTGACAGGCAAAGCGTGTTTCAACACTTGTGCGTGTCTTAGTGGCAAACCGAGTTGTCGCGGGACGTCACGCCGAAACTGTCTAAATTTGCTTCTTGGCTCCCGGGAGGCGAGTCGTTAGGGAGGAACTTGGATCATTCCATAGGGGGCAATGCCATAGTTTCGACCGGTTGGTCACGACGTTGGCTGCAGTTCCACGAGCGTTAGTTACCTCCATTGCGACATATACGCCTGATACGATATGTTTTCCGTCGGATTCAACAATCCAAACAGCGCTCGAAGGGCAATGTATGTTGTATCTTCCCAATTATGCCGGCGCGCTTCGGTGCATTGGTCAGGCTTTAGAGATCCGCAGTATTGCTGTTTTTGAATTGATCGTCCGCGCCGAGGACTTTGTGGTTCGATGCGGCGATCCGGATCCGCCGTATACGAGCATTGTTACAGTAAATTATTCCTCTCAGCGGATCACGATTCTCGACCGTGATGGTCAGGCGCGCCGACGGCAGATGAAATCGTATTTGAGATTCGACAGCTTGCCCGAAATACTCCGAGCCGCGGGCAACTATGTGGACAGCCAAGGCGGACAGCTCCGTAGGCTTACAAACTGTTTTACATCGCAAGCCAGCGTGGAAGTTGAGTATCAAACCAGAGCGGGACCGAAATCGGAAACACTATCTACAAGTTTGATCCACGATATCTCGGTCACCATGTTTAAGCGGCGAACCCGAACTTCAAATCCGATTGATCTGCTAACCCGTCGAAATTGAGAGCCGATTGCTTGCATGCGCGTTTCAATATACACGATCTCAACCGCGCACCTGGTTTACAAAATCCTTGACCCCCCGCTCAATAGCTCGCCGTCTCCGCCGCGACTTGTACAGCCTAATCACGCCCATCACCGCTAAGCCAACACCGACGGTGCAAAATGGCAGGCCGATGGTAAGCGCGATTTCGCCGAGCATTGTCTCTCCTGAACCGTTCGCGAACGATCAAATTGATAGCCTCTGTACTTGCAACGATCCCTGCATCGCTGCAGAGTCTATGTGGACGTCTCGCGCTTGAACGTAATACATGCACCAACGAGACTCAGCCCAAGCGCATTTTGGTAAACAGACAACTCGTTTTCGCCGGCGCATGCCCATCCCCGGCGAAGGTGCATAAGCGCTTCGAAATGCTGCGCGAAAGCACGCGAGTCCCAAATGGTTTTGAAGGCATTGCCGTAGTGAAGGATGAACGAGCACTGATAGATCCAGCAAACCCGCAGAGCATCGGCGAAAGTGACAATCAGGCGCTCGTCTTCGGTGTCCCAGTCCTCTGGCTTTGTTTCATCCATTGGCGGGATCAGCGCTTCGTCCGATCCGGTAAGGCCGAAAAACGCCGCCAAGCCGTTGTCGGTCATCCAGCAAGCGACTTCGATGAGAGAAGCCTCGGGAACAGAGCTCCCGTAGGTGTAGAGCTCCACGGTAGCGAGTGAACCGACGATGCGGTCAAACGAAGGAAGCACCCGCGTAAGATCCATGTCATAATCATGCGGGTGTCTCAGCGACTGATACATATTAAAAGCTCATCACAATTATTCGTTCGATGAAAGTAGCGCGCATTGCGCGTTTTGCACGACTTTCATTTCTTCGTCGAGCGCGCGCATCCATCCGACGCTACCGATCGTGGCGAAGCGAAACCTCCTCCCATCACGTTCTCCAGCCCATTTTTCTGCTTCTTGCTGCGTTTGAAATACTCGCAGTTGAAGTATGCGCGTTTTTCCAAGCTGCTCCCCAATCAGCTGGCGTTTGGCGCCGCCTTTTGTGTGAGATGGGCGTCTAGCGAATTTACGCTGTGGGATGGCCCGCTCCTTGTTCGTTTTCACAGGGTTCGATACTGCGGCAATCCGTTGCGGTTCTAACTTCTTTAACGGCCCGATCTCGCGCTGATGGCTATGACTCTGCAGGACCGCCGGCAACGCTCTCAGGTGGTGATGGCGATCATATCCAGCCATCCACTCGAATAGCCATTTCATCTCCGCCTGATCTTCTGTGAATACGATCGGCTCACCATATTTATTAAGCACAACCGCCATAGCTGAGTTTTTTACGTAGACGAATCCTGGTGCCTCGTTTAACGATTTATCCATATTGCACCCCGGCTCAAATGGTCAGCGAGTTAAAGCAATTGGAGTGCCTACAGGTAGTTAAACGCTAACTAGCGATTTTCTTGGGACTTTAAGAAAGAGAAATCCGGTATTCGGCCAAATCTGGCAGGCCAGTGACATTATGACATGTCACGATGAGCTACTGGATCGATCATTCATCAATATGAGAAGGGGACAGTTCCGCTCAGAATACTAATGTCGCGACAGAATGGACCGTGAGGACAGAGGGGCTAAACAGGATCGATCCCTCTGACCCGGCCATCGTGGCCATGAGCGAGGAGCACTAGCGGGCTAGGGATGATGTGATTTGGTCAGGCTTTACATTGGGAGCAGACGTCCGATTGACGAAAAGGCATTGTTGGATGATGCATCGCGAGCTAAACAAAAAAGCTACCTCAAAACGTCTGTCGGGTTCCGACGCTCCTAAAAAATCAGCACTTCGTAGGATGCTGAGCCCTTCTTCTAATTTAGAGTCATTCGCTCGTTCTGAGTAAAGTGCTGAAGAAAATACATCTGCAGATTTTCGTCCGGGATCTCCTTGGCCAGGCCCTCAAGAAGTTCCGGCAATCGGGCCCGAGGAAACTTCTCAACCGACTCGCCGAGAGCCTTCGCTTGTTGGTGAACCATCACGGACGCAAGAGGACCGATCACATTAGTCGCCTGCCCGAGCTCCTTGATGATTTGCTGAAATGTCTCGGGTGCAACCGTCTCGGAGCCGTGATGCGGCGAAACCTTTGTGACTTTTTTGTCGGTTTGCGAGCGGCCTGAAATCCGTTGATCTGCTATTTGGGGGATGGCTTCCTCCCTAATCGCCTCAGTCCTAGCCGTTTCGACTCCGGTTAAAGCCTCGGCTTCTTTGAACAGCAGCGAAACATGACTGATGCTCTTCGTAAGTCGTTTCAATTGTGCCTTAAGATCCGCTAGCTCGGAATCCCGTTGTGTCAAAATCTCCTCTTTCCCCTTAAGTATGGCCTCGAACTCTTGTCCCTTTGCGATGAGTTCCTGTTCGAGCTCTTCGCTAGCCGATGTTTTTTGACGCGCGAGTTCCTGAGTTTCTATCAGCTTGGCTTCAAGTACAGCTATTTTATTTTGGGAATTGTCGCGAAGTTCTTCGGCGTATCGCGTCTGCTCAGCAAGCTGTTGTTGTGCTTTCGTACAGGCTGCTTCCAACTCGGTGATTTTTTTGCTGTTCTGCTCAACCGTCGATTTGTAACTGCTTATTTCATTGTCGCGCTTCGCCAAGGTTTCATCTCTACTCTTAACATCGCGTTGCAAGTTTTTGATGATTGCGGAAAGACTTTCCTCCGCTTGTTGTTGGAAAAGATTCTTTCGATCAATGAGTTCCTCGGCCTCTTTAAGCTTACCTCTTAGGATCGCGACCTCGGCTCTGAGATTCTCGACGAGTTGCTCGAGCCGATGGGATTCCTCTGAGACGATCGTTTCGCCGGTTTTCAGTGCTTCTTTGAGCCTGCTGAGTCGATGGCTAATGATTCTTTCGAGTTTTTCCATTTCGTCATTCAAACCCGCAGCATTGCCGTTTTTTAGCCGAACCACCGGTACGGTGTCAGTTTTTTTCCATGGTAAAGTATCGTGCATCTTTAATTTTAGAGAATTGTAAAAATCGCTCATGAGTCCCTCCGATTGCTAAAGTTGCCATTGCCGCGGAGAAGACACGTACATGGCATGACCGGACCCTGGTGTGGCGAGGGGGAAAGCGGGATCCAGAACCTTGAAAACCGTCGGCTTTCCACCTGATCGACGTTGCAGATCGGCGCTAACGGGCGGCAATGAACCAGAGGGATATATTCGGAATAAAAAACGAAGTCAAGTCGGAATTTGGAGTCTTTGACCGTCCAGTCCAGTATTTAGCGGGTTGGGAGATCCGGGCCAGATCGGCGGTTCCCGGCGGTTATTGCCGGAGGCGTTGCGGCTTTGGCGCGTCCACTAGGAAAAAACTAGGCGCAGCAGGACGAATGACTATGCGGGAGCCGCGGACTGTAATTCTTTCGACTCTCCGGCCTTATCGAGATTGACCGTAAGCTGGGGAGGGGTTGTGGCGGGTTTTGGCTTTACAACATAAGTTGTTGAGTTTACATGCGCGTCGATATCCCTGCGAGCGGCGCTCTCCAGAAATCGCTTGTTCCTGGCCTCCGCGGCAGTTATTTGTTGTTCGACCTGGCGCTTTAGTGTTTCCGGATCGAGGCCGCCTTTTACAAGCGGAAATTGGATTCCCGTGTCAGACTGTACCCGCATAGGGTTCCTCCCGGCGAATAATGGCCCATAAAACGCAATAAGCAATCCAGCTGTAACTTAACGAAAATCCAAGGAATTTGGTGTGACAGATGGCCGTCAATTTGTCCGTAGTGAGACATAATTGACATGGGTTGATTGCATCAGCGAATTTGGCTGTGGGTTGGAAACTCTGCCTCGAAAAAACCGTAGTTCACGACTTTGGTCAGTTTGCTCTGAAGCCGTGAATTCGCAGGGGAGCGTAGAATTGACCATTACTATTGTTGAGGCGCGCTCCGCCAAACCAAAAACAGGCAAAACACTGAGTACAGCACAAGCCGGATTGAAAATTCTTTGACGACGCGAGGCTTACTGGTGTGGGCGCCCTCACCCTCAAAAACGTGTTCCCTACTGCGGCAGCATTGAGCCACGTTGTGACTTTCTGGTTCCAGAAGCTTTCCTCCGACAATGAAGTGTCCGGATTCTACTTCACGGTTTCGTCGCAATTACAGCGAGTTCGACGCACAAAACATCAGAACGAGACAAATACGCGGATTTTTGGTTCGGCATCTGAATTGCGGCGCTTGAGTCGTCACAAATAGCCGGGCGTTTATAACGAGGACTCTGCGTTTCAGACTTCGTTGGTTGAGTCGTGCATGAGAAAAAAACTCAAACCGCGAACTTGTCCGAGGTGCGGCGAAACAAACATTCGCCGATCGCACCGACGAAATGTATTCGAAAAGGCGCGCAGCTTGTTTTTCGTTAGGCCCTACCGGTGCGAGGATTGTCATTATCGCTTCTGGGGATATTGGATGCCGTTTAGGCTTTTTTCTCTGACAATTTCGATTCGCCAGCATTCGCCAAATCCGGAAAAATAATTAGCCGTCGCGGTCACCGGAGCGTCAATCCAGCCTTTGATGTCGGGCGCTCTCGCCGGCTGGTATGACCTTGCCCAAAGATCTCCTGACGGCAGGTGAAATCACCGTGTCCGAGACGCAGTCTTGCGCAATCATCATGGACTTAAACCATCTGATCGGTCGGACGACAACGGGGATACGAGCAAAACGCCCCCACCGCAACGACGATTCTACCCTTAGCGCTGCAACCAGAGAGCTAGCCCGTTCGCTATTCGTGGATCATCGAAAGTGCTACCGCCAAGAAGTTAACGCGGTTGAGGAGCGAAGGAAGACCACATACGGAGATTGCAGTTTATTAGAGAACGCAATATATAGTTTCGCCATCTTTTGAAACGAGAGAGATTCGAGCACCGTGGAGTGTTGCTTCGCGGCAGCCTTCCTTCACGCCCGATGTGCAATTCGGCACGGTTCCGCCCAAAGAGACGGTGAATCTGGACTGAGGCCTTCTTGAATGATCATTTCGAGAGTTAAGGCGGGTTGTTTCATGGTCAGCGGCTCGATCGTTTTGTTGGGACTCGCCGCTATTTTGACTGACGACTCCTTACCCGAGACGAAAGCCGCTGCGCTGACTCCCTTTCAGAATCTTTTCTTTATCGTTTCCATACTGTTG
>JBIOXP010000429.1:0-3466 GCA_044869705.1 Binatia bacterium
ATGGCGCTCGACAGCTCCCGATTGGTCGCCGCGACCACCCGCACGTCGACCGGAATCGGCTGGGTTCCGCCGACGCGCTCGAACTCGCGCTCCTGGAGGAAGCGCAGCAATTTGGTCTGCAGCTCTGCCGAGATATCGCCGACTTCGTCGAGAAAGACCGTGCCGCCATGCGCCAGCTCCATCTTGCCCTTCTTGAGTTGGCTCGCTCCGGTAAACGCCCCTCGTTCATGGCCGAAGAGCTCGCTTTCCAGCAGATCCTTGGAGAGACCTACGCAGTTAATGGCTATAAACGGCTCGTTTTTGCGCTCACTCCAGTTGTGAATCGCCCGGGCAAAGACTTCCTTGCCCGTGCCGCTCTCTCCGAGAAGCAAAACGGTCGATTTGCTGGCGGCGGCCTTTCGCGCGGTTTCAATGGCTTCACGCATGTTCGGGCTTTCGCCGCCGATCAGCCGATAGCGCTCACCAGCCTCTCGGCTGAAATTCTCTAGCCCTCGCTTGAGCCGTTGGCGCTCCACGGCCTTTTCCAGCACCATCACGATGTGGTCAAGATCGAAAGGCTTGGTGATGAAATCGAAGGCTCCTGCTTTCATCGCTTCAACGGCGCGATCGATCGAACCGTAAGCGGTGATCATGATGACGGTCGTATTACACTGACGACGGCGCAGTTCCTTCAGGACGGCGAGACCATTTTTGCCCGGCAGTTCGATATCGAGGAGAAGCACATCCGGGATATCGGTTTCGACGCGCTCCAAACACTCTTGCCCGTTTGTGACAGCAGTGACCTTGGCACCGACGCTATTGAGTGTATCGCTCAATATGTCCCGGATGTCCGGATCATCGTCCGCGACCAGCGCGGATGCGCTGAGACGTTTCATGACTGATGGATCATTTTTACGAATGTATGCGCCGGCGATTTAGTTTCTCCGGGCGGTGCGCCTGGTAGGGTAAAGTAAAAAGTGCTGCCACAACCCGGCTCGGAATCGACCCAAATCTCTCCGCCATGCAATTCCACAAGGGTTTTCGATATTGCTAGACCCAGACCGGTCCCCCGGGGTTTCTGTCCTCCATCACCAGCACATTGATAAAACTTCTCGAAAATTTTGACGCGCTCGGCCGATGGAATCCCCGGGCCGGTATCGCAAATCGAGACCTGGACCCAGTCGGGGCCACTTTTTGACGTCACCGTCACTTTGCCTTCAGACGGTGTAAACTTGATCGCGTTGCCGACCAGGTTCATCAGCACCTGGGTAACCTTGTCTCGATCCGCCCAAACGAGGACTAACGGCTCAAAAGCGCCGGCGTCAATGACAATATTTTTCTCCGCCGCCATCGGGCGTAACGTGTCCACCACCTCATGCACAAGGCCAGCAAGCGAGGCGCGCGCAGATTTAAGCTCAATCCTGCCTTCCTCTATTTTCGCAAGGTCAAACACGTCGTTGATCATTCCGGCGAGCTGCTGCGTATTTGACTTCACCCGCGTGAGATAATGGATCTGCTTTTCCGTAAGCGGTCCCGTCACCTCGCGCAGGACAAGGTCGACGGCGCCTTTGATCGCGGTGAGCGGAGTCCTCAGCTCATGAGAAACATTGGAGACGAAGTCCGACTTGAGCCGATCCAGTTCTTTTAACGTATTGTTAGCGAGCGCAAGTTGACGCGTTCTCTGTTCAACCTTTTTCTCCAATCCACTGTAGGCTTCGCGCAAGTTCTCGGTCATCTTGTTGAACTCTTCTGCAAGCACTTCAATTTCATCACCGGTTTTCAGCTCCAGCCGTAAATTCATGTCGCCGCTTCCAATGCGCTCGACGCCGTGTCGCAGTGTTTCCAGCGGGCGCACAACGCGCCGGGCAACAAACAGAGCCGCGACAAGCGACATGCAAAGGCCGACCAGGAGGAGTCCGGAAGTTCTAATCAAGGAGGCATACAGCGGCCCATAGACTTCCTCGACCGGTCGCTCGACGAACACCATGGCGCCGAGGGTCGGGAGGGGGGACCAGGAACTAAAGACTCTTCGACCCTGGAGATTCTTTGCGATCGTCCATGTCGGCCGTTGTGCGTTCGCAGGTGCTTGGAACGCTGATCTCACTTGAGCGAGGTCCATGACGTTACGGCGCTGCAGTACAAGCGTGATGTCGGGATGCGCGATGAGATCGCCATTCTGTGCCACGGCGTAAGCGTAGCCTTTGGCTCCGACTCTCAACTTCGATAGCAGGTCCCAAACGTATTTGAGATTCACCTGAACTTGAAGCGCGCCAATCAGTCGCCCCGCATAGCGCTCGATAGGAACGGCGATGATCATGTAAGGCTCGGAATCGCGATGAAAGTAAACCGAACCGAAGTAGGAAGTGCCGTTCTTGACCGCCTGAAGCGCCGGCACGACAGCGTCGGTTTTGGCGGCTCCAGGTAAAACGCGCGGGAATCGCGACGCCCTGACGCGAGATGTTCCATCGCTGTCCATTGCGACTGCCTCGCTGATCGCCGGCGCGATAACGAGGAGCCGCCTCAACTCGAATTGATAGTCCGGCGAGAACCCTCTTTCCGTAATTTCACGGCTTTTGGTCGCGCCCCGCGTAATACGCTCGATCTCTTCGACAAATTGCTCGATCTTCCAAGCGGCGCCCGAAGTGATCTCCTGCTGTAGCCGGACCAGTTCTGCAGAACTCTCCTGATAGCGAAAGTAGAGTTCGCTGAGCCCGCTGGTGATGAGGCCTCCGCTGATCAGAACAAGGGAGATCAGAAAGTAGTGGCGCACCAGCCGGCCGCGATTCCAGCTGATGTTATTTTGGACTTTCGATGCTTCGGCCGTGCTCAGCATAGATTTTACATTTTGGATTCCCGGAAGCATGTTCGCCGCTAGTTGCTTTCGCCAAAAGCGATCTCGATGCAGGGCAAGGGAACATTTGCAGCAATCCAAAATCGAAAATTCAATTCTCTCACTCAATCACCGCACTCGCCTCCATAAGCACGTGGGCAGGAATTTTCAAACCCAGTGCTTTGGCCGTTTTGAGATTGATGCTCAGATCGAATTTCGTCGGTTGTTCGACCGGCAAACTTGCCGGCTTGGCGCCTTTCAAAATTTTACCGACATAAGTGGCGGCACGGCGGTCCACATCAGCCAGGTTGACTCCATAACTCATAAGTCCGCCGAGCCGCGGGAATCTTTCTTCATCGTAGATCGCGGGCAGCCGGTTCTCGGCCGCGAGATCGATGATCCGTTTTGATAAATCGTTAACAAGGAGTGGACTCCGCAGCGTAATCAGAGCGCCAGCTCGGCTCTTTTTTATTGCGGCGAAAGCGGGCTCTAAATCATCGCGCACTCTGACCTCCGCGCTATGCAGCCGCATACCTAAAGACCGAGCGACAGCCTCGGTGTTACCCCAGGTGTCAGGGAGGGGTTCACCCGGAGTATGGAGTCCTGCAATGTGCGTCAGCTTTGGCATCAATTCCTTGAGCAGCTCAAGCCGTTTGC
>JBIOXP010000430.1:0-12689 GCA_044869705.1 Binatia bacterium
CTGCGGTTTCGAGCTCGCCGCAGGTAAAGCCAAAACTGCCGTCGCCCATCACCGAAACGCACTTCACCGATGGCCTGGCAAAATGGGCGCCGATCGCGGCTGCGAGCGAATAACCGAGCGCGCCATGAGCACGATTGGAAAAGAAACGGCCCGGCCAGCGCACCAAATAGTAAGCAGAGAAATAGGGACAAGGCGTACCGGCATCTGCGACGACAATCGCGTCACGGTCGAGAACGCGGCTCAGCTCCGCAACCAGGCGCTCCGGTTTGATGGGCTTCTCGAGCGATTCGGCCAGTTGCTGAAACCTGGCAAACTTCCGTTCTCTGGCAGCCGCCAACTCCGATCCGTTGGCTGCGCGGCGTTGATTGGTCAAAGCATCGCAGAGCATCTTTAAACCGAGCTTTGCGTCGGAGATCAGAGCAGCGTCGGTGCGGTAATTAACGCCCGGCACGGCGGGATCGACATCGAGATGAATTACTTTGGAGTGGCCCGGCATCGGATGGCGCCAGCGCTCAGTGGTTACCGAACCAGCGCGGCAACCGATAAAAAAAATCACATCGGCATTATCGACGATTTCGCGCGTCTCCGGAGTGCCGCCATTCGAACCGACGACTCCGGCGGCGAGCGGGTGCTCTTCGTCGATGGAACCCTTGCCGCTGATGGTCGTAGCCACCGGGATAGAGAGTTGCTCAGCCAGCCTTACCAGTTCGCCTTCGGCCTGAGACAAAATTACTCCACCGCCGCAAATCAAAACCGGATTTTTTGCGTCACGCAATAAATGCGCGGCGCGCTCGATAGCTTCAGTGTCCGGCGCAACGCGCTCCGCCGGATAACGGCCAAAGCGACGATCGGCCCATACTTTCTGGCGATCGACGTCGCCGTTTTGTACATCGAAGGGGAGCGCGATGTGCACTGCGCCCGGACGACCGGTGGTGATTTGCCGAAACGCCGCGCGGAAGATGCCGGGCAGATCTTCGGCGCGGTTCAGGACAGCGTTCCATTTCGTCACGGGCTGCATGAGCGCGCCCTGGTCCAATTCCGTAAGCGTATAGCGGCCGCGGGCGCCCACGGAAACGTCGGAATTGATGCACAGAAGCGGTACGGAGGACTCGGTGGCTTCGGCCAGACCCGGCAGAATGTAGGTCACGCCGCCGCCGCTCGGACCTTCGCAAACGCCGACTTTACCCGAAACGCGCGCATAACCGTCCGCCATATATGCGGCTGACCGCTCATCGCGCGTGAGCACATGCCGCATGCCGTGAGGCAGACGCGCCAAGGCATCGTAGAACGGCAGACTGGTGTCGCCGCACAAGCCGAAGAGGATCTCGACGCCGTGCGCTTTGAGTATTTCCACCGCGGCTTCAGCGCCGGTCATGTTGTCGATTGCGCGATCATTTGTCGTGCCCATCAGTCTTGCTCCGAGTATGCCGCCGATCGAAATCGTCGCTGGTTGGGGAAAAATCTCTCAGCTTGGCTTCGAGATGACACGCTTTGGATCTTGTCAGCAGACGCGAGGAATCTTTTTTTTCGATTAACAATTCAAAACCCCCTCAACAAAGGGCAGAAGCATTTTTTCTCCAGTCCGATGGTATTATGATGATAAAGACGATTACAAGCATGCCTCTGCGCTACGTCTAACGCATGGCCAACGAAAATCTTGCCGCTGAGAACCTCGAGCCGGAAGTCCAGCGCCTGGCCCGTACGCTTTTCCAGAAAGCCGCCGAAAACAAGCCCACGTTGTTCGAGACAAAGGATCTGCTCGGACGCATGATCGAGTGGTCACTCGAAGATGAGTCGCTCCGCGTTGCGTTGTTTCGTTTCGTCGATGTCTTGCCGAGTTTGGATTCATCGGCGGAGATCGGTCGCCATCTCGAGGAGTATTTCGCGCGTGTGGATCACGCCCTTGGCGGACTGGCTCTGTTAGCCCAGACGCTGCACGCGGGAACTTTGATGGCGCCCGTCGTGCGCCGCAACGTGGTGAAGCTCGCGCGTCGCTTCATTGCCGAGGAAAGCGGCGATCACCTGATCAAGGCGATCACCGGCCTCAGAAGGGAGCCCGCAGCTTTTACGCTGGACGCGGTGGGCGAGGCGACGGTCAGCGACAGCGAAGCGGCCGCCATGCAGCAGCGCTATCTCGACCTGCTGCGGCGCTTATCCGTGGTGACCGAGCGCTGGCCGACCTCAGGTCAGATCGACGAATCCGATAACGGCAAGGTCCCGCGGGTGAATCTCTCGGTCAAACTTTCTTCGCTCTGCGCGCGTTTCGATCCTCTCGACCCAAGCACCGAAGCCACGGTGCGTCGCCGATTGCGCGAATTGCTGCGCGAAGCGGCGAATGTAAAAGCGGCGATCACCGTCGACATGGAACAATACGCTTTCAAAGAACTGACTTTAGAAATTTTTGAGAGCGTGCTGGCGGAAAGCGAGTTTCGTGATCGCCCGCACGCAGCCATCGCGCTCCAAGCTTATCTCCGCGACAGCGAAAAAGACGTGCGTGAGCTGATCACCTGGGCGCGCGCGCACGGGCGGAGAGTCGGAGTACGACTGGTCAAGGGCGCCTATTGGGACAGCGAAATCGCTTGGGCTCAGCAAAAAGGCTGGCCGATTCCGGTTTATGTGGAAAAAGCCGAAACCGACGCCAGCTACGAGCGACTGAGCCGCATATTGCTCGAAGCCCGGGACGTGATCGATGCCGCGTTCGGCAGCCATAACCTCCGCAGCCTGGCCCATGCGATCACGATCGCGAAACGGCTGGGCATTCCCGCCAACGGATACGAGATTCAAATGCTCTACGGCATGGCCGAGCCGGTGCGCCGGGCAATTATTGCCAACGGGCAGCGGGTGCGCGTTTACCTCCCCGTGGGCGAGTTGCTACCCGGGATTTCGTATCTGATTCGACGCCTGATGGAGAATACTTCCAACACATCTTTCCTGCGCCAGACCTATGCCGATCGGAAAGATATCAATCGTCTGATTCAGCCGCCGATTCTGACGGAAGCACCAAGCAGACGAGGTCCGAGACCCGTGTCGGGCGAAAGCGATGACCGGCGCGAGTTTCGCAACGAGCCGCTCATCGATTTTTCCCGGCGTGAAAACCGCGAGCGCTTCGGCCAGTCGCTGCAAAAAGTGCGCGAGAGATTCAGCGGTCAGGCAATCGAACGGATGGATGGTCAAACGCTCGATTCTCTCAATCCCGCCAATCCGACGGAAATTATCGGTCGAGTGCAGATCGCCACGACCAGCGATGTGGAACAAGCTATCGAGAAGGGAACGCGTTATTTTCCGCGCTGGCGCGCGCAAGCGCCATGGGAGCGGGCAGAGTTTCTTTTCACCGCCGCCGAGTTGATGCGGCAGCGGCGCTGGGAGCTCGCCGCATGGGAAGTTTTCGAAGTCGGAAAAAGCTGGCGTGAGGCGGACGCGGATGTTGCGGAGGCAATCGATTACCTCGAATATTATGGGAGCCAAATGTTGCGTCTGGCGCCGCCGCGCCAAACACAACCGCTACAGAGCGAAAGCAACATCTATTTATACGAGCCGCGCGGGCTCGCGGCGATTATCGCGCCGTGGAATTTTCCGCTGGCGATCCTTACCGGAATGACGGCGGCCGCGTTGGTCACCGGCAACTGTGCTCTCGTCAAGCCGGCGGAGCAATCGCCGATCATGGCGGTGCACCTGCTGGAAATGTTCCGCGAGGCCGGAATGCCGGCGGACGCGTGTCAGCTGCTCCAGGGCGGCGGTGAAATCGGCGCGCATCTCGTGCGCTCGCCGCGGATTCACCTAATCGCTTTTACCGGCTCGCGTGATGTCGGTTTGGAGATTTTGCAGCAAGCATACACGCATCGTCCGGGGGAAGATCACGTAAAACGAGTCGTGTGCGAGATGGGCGGTAAAAACGCCGTAATCGTCGATAGCGATGCCGATTTGGACGAAGCGATCGTGCACACTATCGATTCGGCTTTCGGCTACCAAGGTCAAAAATGCTCCGCCGCATCGCGCTTGATCTTGGTCGAAGAGGTCTATGAGCGGTTTTTGACGCGTCTCATCGAAGCCACGAAAAGCCTCCAAATCGGTCCTCCGGAAGATCCGCGCAATACCGTCGGGCCTTTGATCGATGTCGAAGCCAAAGCGCGCGTTTTGCAATACATTCAAGTGGGAAAAACAGAAGCGAGCTGTGCTCTCGAAATAGCCGCTCCCAGCGAAGGACTCTTCGTCGGTCCGGTCATTTTCCGGGATGTCGACCCGCAAAGCCGAATCGCCCAGGAAGAAATCTTCGGACCCGTGCTCGCGGTCATCAAAGCCGTCGATTTCGACGATGCTCTGGCGATCGCCAATCAATCTTCATTCGCGCTTACGGGCGGCATCTTCTCGCGCTCACCGGCGCACATCGAAAAAGCGCGCCGTGAATTTCGTGTCGGCAATCTTTATATCAACCGGAGCATTACGGGGGCGGTGGTAGAGCGGCAACCGTTTGGTGGACTCAAGCTTTCCGGGATCGGCTCGAAGGCGGGCGGGCCGGATTATCTCCTGCAGTTTCTCGAGCCGAGGACGATTTCGGAAAACACTTTGCGTCACGGCTTTGTGCCACCCGAGAGCCCGAAGGGAAAATAAGCTTCAAACCGTTCAAGTCGTCCAAAGCGTTCAGCCATCCAATCGGTTTCAGGCCGATGCACCCAAAAGATCGTAAAGCTTCCTCCGGAACTTATCGCGCGCCGTGGTGGCTTCCTGGCGGGCACCTGCAAACCATTTACGCTCGTTGGCTGGCGCGAAGTTATGACGTTTCGTATCGGCGCGAGCGCTGGGAAACGCCGGATCATGATTTTATCGACCTCGACTGGGTCGATCATCCGAAGGGCGGCAGACTTATTGTTCTGTTTCATGGCTTGGAAGGCTATTCGCAAAGTCACTACGCGCGAAGTCTCATGGCGAAGGCTGCCGACTCCGGCTGGCAGGGCGTTGTGCCCCACTTTCGCGGTTGCAGCGGTGAAGCCAACCGGCTGCTGCGCTCATATCATTCGGGCGATTCGGATGAGATCGATTGGATCCTCCGCCGGATCCAAACGGAAAAATCTCACATTGAAATCTACGCGGTTGGAATCTCGATCGGCGGTAACATGCTCCTCAAATGGCTGGGTGAACAAGGTGAACGCGCTTCTCGGATCCTCGAGCGCGCAGTCGCCGTATCGACACCGCTCGACCTAGTAGCGGCGGCCGGCGAGCTCGATTTCGGCATCAAAAGATTTATGTATGCAAGCTACTTCTTGCGCACTCTGCGGCCGCGCGCGCTGGCCAAAGTCACGGCTCATGAACTCGCCATCGATGCGCGCGCAATTCGCGCCAGCGTCACGTTTCGACAGTTCGACGAGTTATTTACCGCGCCGGTGCACGGGTTCGCTAGCGCTGCTGACTACTGGACGCGGTGCAGCAGCAAGCCCTGGCTCGACAAAATCGCGGTGCCGACGTTGGTTCTGAATGCACAGAACGATCCGTTCCTGCCCGCGTCGGCACTGCCTGGCGAAAATGAAGTCTCCAGCTCAGTGACGCTGGAATTTCCGCGCGCCGGCGGTCATGTGGGATTCGTTACCGGCAAATTTCCCGGGCGCCTCGACTGGCTACCGCAAAGAATCCTCGGGTTTTTTACCGATACGTTATGAAATTCCACCACAACGAATTCGACGCAACTGTCCTCGACGCGATGCGAAACAAAATGCCCCGTCATTCCGGGCAAGTGACGACAAGCTAGCGCGACCCGGAATCGAGGACGTTTGTACGGGCGCATCGCATGCGCTTCTGGTGCTCGGTTGCGATTTCGTCGCAGGCAATCTTTCACCGGCAGACGATAACGCGCTCGTACTTTGTCGTAGGAATTAGGTCAAAGCGAATGGAATTAGGATCGAAGTGAAACCGGGTTTACGGCGTGAAGACTTCGTTCACAGATGAGTATGTCGCGCCAGGCTGGGGGCCGCCGGCGATCACATAGACGGACCTGCCTAGGAGCGCGACGCCAAGACCATGGCGCGCGGTTGGCATGGGCGCCCAGCGTTGCCAACGGTTTCGAGAGGGATCGTAGGATTCTACTTCTTTATGCGTGCCTCGCGTCGATTCGCCGCCGAAGACGAAGACTTTTTGGTCGAGGACAGCCGCGGCGATGCCGCTACGGACCGTGGGCAGCGGCGAGAGCGTTTTCCAGCGGTTAGTGGCGGGGTCGTACTCCTCATTGGCGCTAATACTGCGATCGTGTCGGCCATTGATACGCCCGCCGATGGCGTAGAGCTTGCCGTCGACTACGCCTGCGGCAAGGTGATCACGCGGTGTGAGGATGGGAGCGCGGTTTGTCCAACGGTCTTGTCCGGGATCATATTCTTGGTTGGCATTGACATTCTTTCCGTTGCTGCCGACGCCGCCAATCGCGTAAATTTTCCCACCGATCACGCCGAGCGCCAATGCGCCTCGCGCCGTTGGCATAGGCGCTTTCGTGTTCCATCGATCAGCGGCAGGATCGTATTCGTACACGCTATCGATCGATCCCGCGCCTGTGACATATCCGCCGATCACATAAATCTTGCCGTTAACGGCGGCGGCGCCGACATGATGCAACGCCTTCGGTAAAGGCGCCCTGGCGCGCCATCGATCTCGGGCGGGATCGTATTCTTCAATCAAGTTGCCGCCCTTCTCGTAACCGCCGATCACATAAATTTTTCCGCCAAGCTCAACGGCAGCGACTTCGGTACGAGCCGATGGCAGAGGCGCACGGCTTTGCCAGTGGCCCGGTAATTCTGCGAAGGCCTCGCTGTTTAAAATCGCCAGCAACGCAATCAATGAAAACAAAATACGGCCGAAGGCCATGAGCGTCCTCGCGCGTGATGGTATGAAAACGAGATGGTGAGCCATCGATCCGAGTTGTTCACTGACGCAGAAAGATTTCTCCCGGAGTTTACCCTGAGCTTCGACCGGCGTCGAAATCACAACTTTGTCATTCCGAGTGAGCGAAGCGACGAGGAATCTTTCTGTTTACCATGTAGGAAGCCCGGTCTGGGACAATCGCAGAACGGCTGCAATTACAACGGATAGGGGTTTTCCAAGGCGTTTTGTTCCATCAGCGCATGCAGATCGACCATCGTGTAGGCACAATATTTCGGATCGTAGCCGAGCTTTTTCGCAGTCAAACCGCGCTCGAGGATACGCTGCAAGATCATGCGATTGAGAGGGCCGTGTCCCATGCGGTCCTCGTGCTGCACGAGATCCGCCTCCGCATGAGCGGTGAAATAAATCGCCTGACGTTTGCTCATGCCGTAGTGTCTGACCAGTGCGTCGCCCCATTGTTGCGCCCAATGGCCAAGGGTCTCTTCGTAAGCATGCGTCGCCCAAAGCTCGAGTAATGATCCGTCTTGAAATACGCGTCGGCAATAATCGCTGATCGCGCGGCCGGCGGCCGAGGCGGGCTGCTCGAAGAGTTCTTCCTTGGAGAGATGCAGAGACTCAGCAGTTTCGAGCAGAATCAAAATATGTCCCGGAGGTCTTGGCACGATCAATTCTTCGGCGATCTTGTCGGAGAAGGCGGGCAGCAAATCGTAGTTGTCGACGAAAAACGGCAGATGAACGTGATAAGAGACCGCGTTTAGGGCGACCACTTCAATCGAAAACAATCCCCAGTCTTTGAAGAAGCGGCGCAGGCAGGGCAGTGGCAATGTGCCGGCACGGAGTTGAGTCATGAAGGCGCCGTGATTGATCTTCTTATCCCAATAGTAATAGACCTCTTTGTACAGCTTGTCGACGAAGGCTTTGGCGTCGGTAACTTCCATCAGCAGTGCAGGCGTGGGGGTTCGGATCGATCTTTACACGGAGCGGATTTCCTGTATTGTTAATACCTAAATTAAACCTCGTGTCAATGCGCGAAAATCCAACGGAGCAGGCATGGCGGCACTAAAACCGGACGAGTTTCTCAGTCGCTTGAGCGTCGCCCGGGAAGCTTTCTGGGAGCAAATGAATGCCGAGCGAAAGAGCTACGGAGCCGAAAAGCCGTTGACGCCGGCGCTGGTCTTGCGGCGGCTCCAGTTCGGCGTCGTCATGGAGCGGAAAGCTGCGGAGGTCACCGCGCCTTGGGTTGGGCGCATACCCGATATCGACTTGCAGCAGCCTATGTCGGAGTACGTGGCCAATGAGTTAAAACATGCGGCGATCTTGCGCAAACGCATCAGAGAGCTCGACGGCGACCCCGACGCGCTGTGGAATCAGCCGCTTAAAGAATTAAAGGAGCTCTGGGACTTTCATGCCGCGCTGGGCTCGCTCTGCGAGCTCATCGCCAGCGTCCAATTTGGGCATGAGGAATTTTTTCCCAGGACTTCACAATCTTTCATCGACCGGGTGTCGCGCATCGATCCGGAGACGGCGGCTATCTACCGAGACACTTTGTTGGCCGATGAGGCCGGTCACGAATGGATCGCGCCGGAAATCCTGACTCGGTACGCGACGGATGATTGGCAGCAGGCGCGCTGTTTGGAAGCTCTAAAAAAAGGCTGTGAACTGTTCGGCAGAGCGATTCAGAGTTTCAATCGAAGTATGCCGGTTTAGGTGATCGGAAGACCGAGTGCCGAACTGATGAAAAGCTCAGCGAATCTCCCTAGTTTCAGTGTTTGGGCTCGATTCTCTTGCCGTACGTGACCTCCCCTTTGTCGATGCGTATCGAGAATCCGCAGTCCGGGTTGGTGCACGCCCAAGCCTTGTATAATACCGAAGCCCCTTCTTGTCCGTAATCGGATAGCGGAATCAGTAACCCGTTGTTGCACTTCTGGCACTTCGGCAGGTCCATCTCCGCTCCTCCTTGGATCAACATCTTTTCCCCACCACTAAAAAAAGTCTAGTCGAGGGAATAGGGCAAATCAAGCAAGGGTTGGAAACGGCAGCGGGGCCATTTCGTCACGCACGCGACACTTCGATAAAATAAAAAGAGGTAACCGTATTCATCGGTTACCTCTTGGATCGAAGATCAAGAAAAGCTTACTTGGTTTTGTTTTCCATCAAATCGGTCTTTTTCTCTTCCATCTTTTCCGGCGACTTCTCACTCGCCTTTTTGGTCCTCTTGCTTTTCGCTTTCGCCTTCGACTTCGTCTTGCCGGTGTCGTCGCTTGTAGAGCTAGACTTCTCCATTGCCGTTTCATTCTTCTTTTCGGTTGCTGGCGGGGTCGCTGGTTTGGCCGGGGTTGCCGGCGTGGCCTGGGCGAAACTGGCCGCGCTGAACACAAACATCATGACAACCAAAACAAAAGCTTTGATCGCGTTTTTCACCGAATCACCTCCTTTTGGACGGTTAGACGGCGGCTGGTTGCTGGTATTCAAACCAGCCAATGATTTCGCACCGGGCTCAAATGCCGACGTAGGAGTATTCTGCTTAGATGCCGTAAAACTGCCGGGCGTTTTGTTCGAGCAGCTTGCTTCTGACCGCTGGCGGAATATCCGCGCGGTCGCGCAAAAACTTGGCGGTCCCTTCGGTGCGATCGGCGTGAGGATAATCGGACGAGAAGATGAATCGATCTTCGCCCACATCGTCTACGACTCGGCCGAGAAACGATTCGTTACCTTCACAACCAAAAAAAATCCGCCCGGTTTTCAAATATTCGCTCGGTGGATTGCTGATGAGATCTCTAGCGCCGTAGCGGGGGTTTTCGAAATGATCATCCATGCGCTCGATATGGGCGGGCACCCAGCTGATGCCTCCTTCTAAAAAAGCAAACCTGAGATTTTTATAGCGATCGAGCAGTCCGGAGCACAGCACGCTGGTGAGGCCTGCCATAATCGGCAAAATGCCCGCAAGCACACGGTTAGGAAAATGGTGCTCAAAAAGAGTGTCGACGACCGGAAACTGCAGGCTGAAATGCACGGCAATCGGAATACTTAAGCGATTTGCTTCGGCGAAAAAGACTTCGTGATCAGGGTGATCGAGCCTTTTCGCTCCGGCCGTGCCGTTAATCATAACCGCTCGAACACCTAAATCGCGCAAGCGGCCAAGTTCTTTCGCCGCTCCTGTGGCATCTTGCAACGAAACCACTCCTACCGGCCGAAGGCGGTCTGGTGCTTTGTAACAGGTTTCAGTCAACCAGGTATTGTAGGCGCGGCAAACTCCCATCGCCAAAATTCCATCCGGCCAGGCGTTCACGTGCAATAGAAAGCTTGGATAAAGAAACTGCAGATCGATCTCTTCTCTATCGAGGTCTTCCAGCCTTTCTTTGAGATTGGTCAACGTTTGACTGCCCGGTGACGCGCGCCGCGCCGATTGAATCGCCTCGCCCGGCGGCGCGGCAGTGCCGGGAGCTCCCGCGCCTTTGATCGACGGTCGTTTATAGGGTGTCTGTCCATCGACGACCCAGAAATTGTGGCCTTGATCGTCTGTCAACAACCGCGGACGATAATTTCGCAGCGCCGGCTCCATGTATTTGTCGAACATTTCTTCGGTCTCGAAAAAGTGACCGTCGCCATCGATGATCATTGGCTAAGCTCCTTCATCTAACGTCAGGTTTCGAGCGCTGCGAAACAGCGTCGGGATCGAGCCCTGTCGGACACGGGTAAGCCTTGATGCTGTGCTTGACATTATTGCGCGCCATCAACTCGGCATAGCTGACACCGACCGCCTTGGTGTTAATGACCGGGACGCCGAGCTCGGGTTCAAGCTCTTGGGGCGTGACTACATAGGGATAGATCTTGCCGCCCAGCGGAATGATCGCTTCGGCGCCTTGTCCAACCAGCTCTTTACCGACTGCAAGGGTGCGCTCGATGACCACATCGTGATAGCCGGAAAGATCGCCGGTGTCATAGAGGCCGACAGTTCGGATGCCGGAGACAAACCGCTCCATGCCATAGGTCCGAACCAGCCGCATGGTATGCGGCATATGGGTTTCCAGCGGCACGATCAGGCCGACGTGATCGCAAATCGTCGCGGCAAAATGAAGCGACGCCCGCAACAAGCCGATCACCGGGATGCGCACCGCGAGGCGGCTGGCTTCAACGCCGGGATCAAACGTATTGCTCTGAATCACCGCGTCGAAGCCGCGGCGCTCGGCTTCAATGGCTTTTTTGACCAGTGCTGGTGTTTCCAGAATGTGATGCAGCCCTGAGAGCGCCTTTCGCTTCTCGAGCAGGCTCAACACTTCGCCGCCGCCAAGATCCTCCGGATAGGCAAGCTCAAATGTCGTGTCGGGCGCAGCATAGCCTTTGAGCAGCTCAAGAATGTGGCGTTCGAGTTCTGCCGAATGGCGTACGTAGGAATGGTTCAAAAACATGAAGCGCATCGCTCCACCTCCTCAATTAATTTGGCCGCGAAGTTTGCTCAACCGTTATCCGGCAAAAATGCTGCGCAACTGTTTGGCGTATTGGTCCAATTTTTCCGCAAGCGCCGGATCCACTGGCACGATCTTCAGCCCTCTTAGCATGCGCGCCTGCTCGTTCGCGAGATCGCTTCGGGCCACCAGCCGACCGGGGGTTTGCATCAACTTTTGTCCATCGCGCGATAACACGAAGTCCAAAAAGACTTTCGCCGCATTCGGATGGGCTGCTTGGGCGGCCTGACCAATGCCGACCATGACCGCAGGCGCAGGGCCCAGAGCGATCCAATCGATGGGCGCGCCGCGCGCCTTCATGCGCTCGACGGAGGCCGCCGGAATATTGACGTCGAGAAGACCTTCGCCGGCGGCGATCAACTGCGCGAGCAGCTCGTGCCCCTCGCGCGAACTGGGTTGCTGGCGCGCGAGCGCGCGCATGTAGCTGGTGCCCCGTTCGACGCCCATGATCTGCAACATGCCGGCAAACCAATCGGCCTTGGTACCTTCCATCATGAGTTTGCCCTTCCATTTGGGATCGAGAAGGTCGTCATACGTTCTCGGCAAACTCTCACCCGAAACAAGCTGCGTGTTGAAGCCGGTGACATACGCATTGTAGTAGACGGTTGTCCAAAAACCCTCTTCCTTGAACTGCTTCGGGAAGAGCGAGTCGGCCTGCGGTGTATAGCGCGCCAGAACACCGCGGCGCGCGAAGATATGCATGCTGAACTCGACGCTCTGAATCACATCGGCGAGATTTCTCTGCGCCCGGGATTCAGCCAAGACCCGGGTCAGGAGCTTTTCGCTGGCGGCGCGATTGGGTTTGATTTTGATGAAGGGATAACGTTTTTCAAATTCGCCAATCAGGGCATTGGCCTCGCTGAGGTTCATCGACGCGTAGTAAACGACTTCTCCTTCCCGCTTCGCCGAATCCATTAAGCTCTCGCTCAGAGCAGCCGACGCTGCTGCGCAAACAAGCGCCGCCGAGATTGCGAGAGTCAGGTAGAGCTTCTTCGATCGCTCCAATTTATTAACCTGGTCCAGACTGTCCGAGCGCGGCAATGAATCCGCTTTCCTCGAGCTCGCGGATAAAGCGGTCGTCCACGAAAGTTCTGGCATCGGCGTTTTGCGCTTCCGGAATTTCGCGCGCCATGAAATTCAGCAGGACCTGCAACGACGAAATCACCGGATAGGGAAGAGCCGGCATACCCGGGCGAGTCAGGTCATAGGTTTCCTCGGCAATGGTTCGATCCGCGATACCGCTGTATTCGGCCTGAACGCCGATGGTAAAATCGCGATCGCTGCGATAGCGATGCATCCCTTCCACGTAGGCTGTGATGAACTTTCTCGTGATCTCAAAATTCTCATTGACATAACTGCGCC
>JBIOXP010000431.1:0-33499 GCA_044869705.1 Binatia bacterium
CGCCTAGCGCTTCACTCAGCCTTCTCGTGATTTTGTCGATTCGGGCCGGATGCCGAGCGGGAAGGACAGTTGCAACGTCTTGCCGTTCCGGAGAATGGTCAGATGCACCACTCGCCCCGCTTCCAAACCGCCGACCATGCGCGCCACATCGCGGGGAGTTTCGACGTAATTTTCGTTGACCGACAAAATCACATCCTGTTTTTTTAAGCCTCCGCGGGCCGCTGGCTGGCCGGGCAACACCGAACTGACGACTACGCCCTTGACCGGATGCAACCCGAGCGCTTTAGCGTAATCGAGAGAGATGTCGGACATCTGCACTCCCAGCCAGCCCCAAGCCAATTTCTCACCGCTGGCCAGGCGAGGAAGCATGCGCTTGATCACGTTGATCGGCGTGGCGAACCCCATGTTGCCGCGCTCCGAAGCCATGGTGATGATCCCGATCACCTGCCCAGAGCTGTTGAGCAAAGGTCCACCGCTACCGCCGGGATAGGCTCCCGCATCCGTTTGGATGTACTCATAACTTGCCGAGTCACGATAACTACGGCCGGCCCGGCTGATGATTCCCAAGCTCATCGAGCTCTCGCGACCAAAGGGATAGCCAAATACCGCGGCGAGATTCCCGACGCGAATGGTATTTGAGTCGCCCATCGAAATAATCGGCAGCGGAGCGTCAGCCTGTACTCTTAAGATCGCAACGTCGATTTGCGCGTCCGCGGCAACCAGTTGAGCGGCGAGCCGGCGGGAGTCTGCCAATCGCACCTCAATGGCCTTGGCCTTATCGATCACATGATGAGCGGTCAAGATGTAACCCGTAGGGTCAATGACAAAGCCGGAGCCGCGGCTACCGAAAGGCGGAGTCGATGTGCCTTTGCTATCTTGCACGGTAACGCGGATCTGGACGATCGCCGGTCGAGAATGGTCAGCCAGTTGGACGAACGCTTGGCTCAATCGGTCAAGCTCTGTCTCGGCGCTCGGCTTGGCGTCTTGCCATGTGAAAGCGTGTTTATCGGTGATGTTGTTCTCGGCCGACGTCCAGGGGGCGAACAGAAACAGGAGACTCAAAGCAAGGATGATCGAGAGCTTCACGGCTTACCTCCAGCCTGATTTAACGGCTGTGCTTTATCGAAAAATATTTTGCAGAGCAAGCTGCCCAGGCAACCCAGGCTCAGGACCGGGAAACCGCGACGAGGTTGGTCTTCAAACCTCCGAATCTGCTATTGTTTTTCTGTATGGAAAGCTTACATGGCAAAATTGTCGCGGTGACCGGCGCAAGCCGCGGCTTGGGCTTAGGATTGGCGCGTGCGTTTGCGGTAGAAGGTTGCCGGGTGGCAATGGCAGCCCGCGATCAGCGGGCTCTACATGACGCGGCGGAAAAGATCGCCGCATTGGGCGGGGAGACGTTGCCGTTCGCGTGCGATGTGACGCATCGGAAGGAAGTAGAAAAATTCGCTGAGCGAATCACGACTGTTTGGGAACCGGCGCAGATTCTGATTAACAATGCCGGCATTGCGCGAGCCATGCGCTTCGTCGATATGCCTGACGAACTTTGGCATGAAATTTTGGCAGTGAATCTGACCGGAGCCTACAATTGTTGTAAAGTGTTTTTACCGGCGATGATCCAATCCAAGTGGGGTCGTATCATCAATATCGCATCAACCACTGCCAAGATCGGTTATCCCTACGTGAGCGCTTATACCGCTTCGAAGCATGGATTGCTCGGCTTGACTCGATCGCTGGCGTTAGAAACAGCGCAACTGGGTGTGACGGTCAACGCCATCTGCCCCGGCTATCTTGACGACGAGCGGACGCGCGACAATGCACGCGTCATGGCTGAAAAAACCGCTAAAACAGTGGACGATATCATCAAACTCTTTGCCGCGAGCGCCCCGCAAAACCGCCTAATCGCACCGGCCGAGGTGGCATCGCTTGCGGTGCTCATCGCTTCGGAACGTCTCGGCGGAATGACCGGTCAAGCCGTGAATGTCGACGGCGGCGCCGTGATGGTTTGATTGTGGCGGAGCATCGGAAGAGGAGCGCGTATGGATTTTGAATTATCGGACGAGTTGATTGCCGTGCGCGATGTGGCGCGCGAGTTCGCCGAAAAAGAGATCGCGCCCAGCGCGGCGAAGGACGATCGAGAAAGAAATTTTCGCAGCGATCTCATCAAAAAGATGGGTGAGCTCGGCTTCTATGGCACGATGATTCCGGATCTGTATGGCGGGAACGGACTTGGATTTCTCGCGATGGTGCTCATCACTGAAGAGATCGCGCGGGTGCATAGCGCCATGCGCGTCGCCATCAATATGCAGATCGGCCCGGCGGTGACCATCCTGCAGTTCGGGACGGAGGAACAGCGGCAGAGACTTATTCCGCCGTTGGTTTCAGGCGAGAAGATCGGCTGCTTCGCAATTACCGAGGCCGATGCCGGATCGGACGTCGCCGGGATGCGGACGACCGCGAAAAGAGATGGCGATCGCTATCTGCTCGACGGCAGCAAGATTTTTATTACCAACGCACCCGTGACCCAGGGCGGTCTCGTCTACGCCTACAGCGATCGTTCACAAAAGCACCGCGGCATGTCGGCATTTTATGCCGATTGGGACCAGCCGGGTCTCAGCCGCAAGCCGATTGAGACGCTGGGCGCGCTGAGCTCACCGATCGGTGAACTGATCTTCGAGAAGTTTCCGGTTCCCGCGGCCAACCGGTTGGGCAATGAAGGCGACGGGTTCAAAATCTGCATGTGGCAGCTCAACCAAACACGGCTGAATTGCGCGGCGGGCGCGCTGGGTGTGGCGCGGGCTGCGAAAGAGGCCGCGGTAAGTTACTGCAATCAACGTGTGCAGTTCGGCCAGAAGATCGGCGAGTTTCAGATGAACCAGGATTTAATCGCGCAGATGATCGCGCACGACGAAGCGGCGCGACTGCTCGTCTACCGTGCCGCATGGCTCGCGGATCAAAAGAAGCCCAACAATCTGGAAACTTCCATCGGCAAGTATGCCGCGGCGGAAGCCGCAAACTTCGCGGCCGATGCGGCGATGAAGATTCTCGGCGCGTACGGCTACTCAACCGAGTTCCCCGTCGAGCGCTACTATCGCGATGCGAAGTCCTACCAGATCGTCGAAGGCTCTTCGAATATTCAGAAAATGATCATCGCGCAGGACGCGCTGGGCTATAGAAAAGCGAACCGATAGTCATACCGAAACAGACGGGCAGATGAACAGTTGCGGTTTTTGACTCGTGCTATCGTGCTCGATGCGCACGCGAATCCCGTAAACCTCCTGGATGGTTTTTTCTGTGAGCACTTCGCCGGGCGCGCCGTCGCGGTGAATCCGCCCATTGCAGAGGATCATCAGACGAGGAAAAAACAGCGCCGCGAGATTGAGGTCGTGGAGCGCGGCAACGATGGTGAGCCCGCGCTCGCGATTGAGCCGGAGTAAAAGCTCGAAGACCTGAATCTGGTGCCTCAAATCCAGAAAAGCCGAAGGCTCATCCAGCAAGAGAATCTCCGGTTCCTGCGCCAATGCACGGGCAATCAGCACGCGCTGCTTCTCGCCACCGCTGAGCTCGTGTAGATAACGATCGGCAAAGCCGAAGGAGTCCGTGAGATCCATGCAGGTTCGCGCGACCTCGAGGTCGTGGCGGGTTTCGAGCGCTAGCGGGCTGTGATAACTGGCACGACCCATGAGGACAATTTCCGCCGCGCTGTAAGGAAAATTGACGCGCGCTTCCTGCTGCACGACCGCGAATAGTTGGCTCAGCTCCCGTCGATTGTAGCTTTGAATATTCTTGCCCTTGATCTTGAGCTCCCCTTGGCCGCGGACCAATCCCGAGAAAATTTTGAGGAGGGTGGTTTTCCCGGAGCCGTTGGGCCCGAGAATGGCGACCATTTCTGCGCTGGCGACCGAGAGCGACACGTCGTGCAGCACGGCACGATCTTTATAGCCGAAGGTGAGATGATCGGCCTCGATGGCATTCATAGCGCGAGACTTCTCCTGCCCTCGCGATAAAGCAGAAAGAGAAAGAAGGGTCCGCCAAAAAACGCGGTCACAATTCCCACCGGCAACTCAGCCGGCGCGAGCAATACGCGAGCGAAGGTATCCGCCCAGCACAGAAAAATTCCGCCGCCGAGGAAGGATGCCGGCAGCAATAGCCGGTGATCGCTGCCGATGAGCAGCCGCATGACATGCGGTACCATCAGCCCAACAAAGCCGATCATACCGCTGACCGAAACCATCGCGCCGATCATGAGCGAGGAGGCAATGAAAACTTGCCGCTGTAGAGCGCCGGGTTCCACGCCCAGGTGCATCGCCGCGTCTTCGCCCAATGTGATCAGGTTCAATGACGCCCCTTTGGTCCAGAGCCAGAGAAAACCGACCAGAATGTAAAGCCAAATGAAACCGACGGTCAGATAGGCGCGTGTCGACAGACTGCCCATCAGCCAGAAGAGCAAGCCCTGAGCCTGATAAAAATCGACCATCGAGTTGAGAAACATAATGACGGCGGCGATGAACGAATTCAAAATCACGCCTGACAACAGAAGATGGTAGGGATGGAGCCGGCCATGAAACAGTGAAAATCGGTAGACCAGTATCATGCTGAGGAGTGCGCCAAGAAATGCCGCCAGGGGAATCCAGGAAATTTCACCGAGGCGTCCACTGGCGATCGGGAGAAGCCAATTTGGAAAGAAAATAATTCCAAGAATGCCGCCCAAGGATGCGCCACCCGAGACGCCGAGCATTTGCGGGCACGCAAGGGGATTGCCGAGCAAAGCCTGCAGGACAACGCCGCAAGTCGCCATCCCGCCGCCAATCGCTACGCCCAATAGGACGCGGGGCAGGCGCGCGCGCAAAAGGATCTCCGCATCCGCATTGCCGGAAAACAGATGCGCCAGAGCTTGTGACAGATCGAGTTGCACCGGTCCCAGCAGCGTGCAGGCGGCGGCCGATACCACCAGCAGAGCTAGCAGAACGCTGTTGACGAGAATGAGTTTTTTACGATCGAGAACTTTCACAGCGACTGGCTCTAGCGGCAGCGGCCTTGGCTGCCGTCGAAGCACTCCGGATGTATCAACCGAGCGATTTCTTTCAAACCTTCACCGATGCGCGGTCCCGGCCGGAGTATCTTATCCGAGTTGTATGAATAGACGCGCCGCTCTTTTACCGCCGGTATCGATTTCAAATCGCTCCAATGTCTCGCAGGTCCGGCGGCGTCGGAGCCCATACCCGCCTGAATAATCACCTGCGGAGCTTTGGCGACCACGTACTCATCGGGTAGATTGAGCCAAGGCTGAGACGCATTGCCGGAGATGTTTTCGCCGCCGGCAAGAGTGATCAGCTCATCGAGAAAGTTTTTTCCGCCGACCGCGACCAACGGTCGAAGTCCCACTGTCAAAAGCGTCGAGCGCCGCGCGGCCGGCGCAATATGCCTTTTCACTGCGTTGAACTGCGCCGTGATTTTCTCAACCAGACTTGCTCCAGCGTCCGGATTACCGAGCAAAGTGGCGATGCGTCTGAACGAGTTCAAGATCTCGGTGATGCTCGTGACCGAAACCAAAGCGATTTTGATGCCCAGGCGTTCGATTTCTTGCGCTCTGGCGGGATCAGTTGCGCCGATGACTCCGATGACCAGATCGGGATGCCTGGCGGCAATCACTTCTAGACTGGGGCTCATGAAATCGCCGATTTTCGGCAGCCGCTTTGCTTCATCGGGGTAATCGCAATGATTAGTGACACCGACCAAGCGGTTTCCGAAACCGAGCGCGAATACTGTCTCGGTGATGCTCGGCGCAAGCGAGACAATTCGCGCGGGAATGCTTCCCGATGCGGCATGGCCCGACGAAGCCAACCCAATGACAAAGATCACCGCGCCGAGCAGCAAGCGTGAGGCAAAAAGTCGCGGCGGACCGATCATCGGGCTCCCAAGGCCAAGAAGACCAGCGCGAACGTTTCAGTCAGTTCGCCTACGGCGCCAAAGATGTCGCCATTAATGCCGCCCAAGCGGCGGTGAAAGTACGTTTTGATGGCCCACGTGAAAAGGCCGGTCAAAAGAATCAGCGCGATGCCACCGGCGCGTAGAATGACCCCGAGTAACATGACCGAAATGATGCTTGCTACCGCGACATGTTTATTTTCCAGGGGACCTATGAAAGAGGAGCCCAGTCCGGCTTTTGCCGATAGCGAGCGATAGCCCAACACGACCATGGCCCAACGGCTGATAATCGGCGCAGCCAGGAGGAGACGCCAGCGGTCCGCATCCGTGCTTTGGATCGCCTCGATTTTGAGAATGAGCACCAACAGGACGGCGATCATACCGAAGGCGCCGACATGGCTATCGTCCATGATCGCCAGCATGCGGTCGCGATCGCCCCCGGCTCCGAGACCATCGAATGTGTCACTGAGTCCATCCAAATGGAGACCGCGCGTGAGAAAAGCCAGAACGGCTACCAAGACGGCGGCGCACAGGCCGGGGCTCGCAAGCAATCTCAATGGAAAATCGGACAGCACCAGAACCGTTCCCAACAGCAGTCCGATGACGGGGAAGAAAATCGCGGCCCATCCCCAATCCACAGAAGGGAGATTCTTGGGACCGGGAATAATAGTTAAAAACTGCAGCGCGGCAAAAAAGGCGTTCATGTAAGTTTCGCTTTTACGCCGGCGGAGAAAAAGGTCGCCATTTCGCGAGATAGTTTCACTGAGGCTTCGATCAATCCCATCGCGAGACATGCACCGGTGCCCTCCCCCAGACGCATGCCCAAATCGAGCAAAGGGTCGAGATGGAGTTCATCGAGGACGAGTCGGTGACCTTTTTCTGCGGATAAATGCGAGGCGAAGAGGATATCTCGAATATGCCGTGAAAACCGGCATGCGAGAAGCGCCGCCGCGCCGGAAATAAATCCGTCCAATACCATCGGCAGCCGCAATGCCGTGGCGCCGATGATCACGCCGGTGATGGCGCCAATTTCCAAACCACCGATCCTCGCGAGTACGTCCAGGGGATCGTTGGGATCGGGAGAGTTGATTCGAAGGCCATTCTCGACCGCAGTGATTTTTCGAGCAAGGGTTTCATCGTCGATACCGCTACCTGGACCGACAACATCAGGAGGCGCCGCGCCAGTCATTGCGCAGACAATCGCCGACGCGCTTGTGGTGTTGCCGATGCCCATCTCGCCGGCGCCGAGCAGAAAAAGATTCGTTCCGGCTGCTTCATGGGCGAGCTGAATGCCCCATTCCACAGAGCGCAACGCTTCAGCGCGCGTCATTGCCGGTCCCCGGGCGAAATTCGCCGTGCCCCGACGCACCTTGCAGTCGCGCAAGCCACGTGCGGCGACAAATTCATGATCGACGCCGATATCGACGACTTCGGTCTCGACATCGTGATGGCGCGCCAAAACGTTGATCGCGGCCCCGCCGCTGAGAAAATTGTAAGTCATTTGCGCCGTGACGTCTTTCGGATAGGCGCTCACGTGTTCAGACGTGATGCCGTGGTCTGCGGCAAAGATGAACAAAAGCTTGCGTCCGAGGCGCGGCGGGACTTTGTCCTGGACGACGGCGACACGTTTCGCCAGCTCTTCCAATTTACCCAGGCTTCCTTGCGGCTTGGTCAACGAGTCGATACGCCGCTGCGCAGCGCTTTCACTGGCGCGATCTAATGGGCGAATTTCTTTGATCGTCGCCTCTAGAGACATCCCGCTTCCTTTTTTACGAACAGCGGGATTCCCGCAACCATGAACACAACCTCGTTCGCCGCCAACGCGATCCGCTGGTTGGTCCAACCGGCAAGGTCACGGAATCGGCGCGCCAGCGGATTGTCCGGGACGATCCCGGCGCCGACTTCGTTGGTGACAAACAGGACGGAAAAATCGAGGCGCGGTACGCTTTGGACCAAATTTTCGACTTTCTCCGGGACGCTTTCGTCGCCGCGAAGCATCAGGTTATTTAGCCAAAGCGTCAGACAATCCACTAAAGCACAATCCGTTCGCCCATTGCCTGCCAGCAACGTCTCTGCCAACTGCACCGGTTCTTCGACGGTCCTCCAAGCGCTGCCGCGCCGTTTCTGATGAGCGGCGATGCGGTGCGCCATTTCGTCATCTTTGGGCTCGGCGGTGGCAATATAGAGCCGCCGCGGGCCCAACACCGCTGCGCGCTGCTCGGCGTACTTGCTCTTGCCCGACCGGGCGCTGCCAGTGATCAAAATAATTTCTTTTGCCATCTCGTGACTTGCCTCAGGATGCGACTACCCTCAGCAAAAGACGCGATTGGAAGCGCGGCGAGCTCGAAAAAACTGCGCATCCATAAAGAGATCGTTTCGCGATCCGCGGTTCCCCTTTGCTAAACGGAATTGGCCGTTGCGCTCGGTGGATCGATGATCCAAGACTTAAGAAGATTCATATTGAGCGCTCTTTTCAGATGGCGCGCGAGACGATCGATGCGCGCATCACGCTCGGCATTGCCATTCACGTAGGCGGTCGCAGGCGCGAGATCGACGGCACTGCGCGCGGCATCGATGAAAGCATGGCGAAAATCGTCCTTGTCGAAAAAGCCGTGCACGTACGTACCGAAGACGCGGCCTGATTCACTCACCGCGCCATCGACGACCGCTTCTGTTGCTCGGTAACGCTCGACGTCGCTCAGAGGTGATGCGCCGGTTTCGTACACTGTTTCGCCCACATGGATCTCATAGCCTTCGAAGGGAATTGGCGGAGCTGCGCCGCCACGAAACAAATAGCTGCGCAGGAAACCGCGCACGCGGCACACGGTTTTCTCCGTGCACAACACGGTTCGTATCGGAAGAAGACCGAGAGCGGTTTCGGTCGAAGGCAGTCCATAGTTCTCGCTGCCGTGCGGATCTTCGATGGTGTTCCCAAGCATCTGAAGGCCGCCGCAAATGCCGATGATCGGGACACCGAGTTCGTTTAGGCGAAAAAGCTCCCGCACGAAGCCGCGAGCTTTGAGCCAGCGCAGGTCATCGGCGGTTTGCTTGGTGCCGGGTAGGATGAGCAGATCGGCCGCAGCCATCTCCTCAGGCTGCTGCAGATAGGCGAGCGATACCGCCGGCTCCAATGCCAGCGGATCGAAGTCGGTAAAATTCGCCATGTGCGGCAGAGCGATGACCCCGACGCGCAAAGCCCGCTCTGATCCTGGTTGGAGATCCGTCCAGCGCCGCGCCGCGGTCGAGCGATCTTCCAGGGCGACGCCATCCTCTTCGTCGAGACCGAGATCGTGAATGAACGGCACGACGCCGACGCAAGGCAAGCCCAGACGTTTCTCGATCATTGCCACGCCTGGATGTAATAAAGACTCGTCGCCGCGAAATTTGTTGATGACAAAGCCGCCGATGCGGGCGCGGTCTTCGGGTTCGAGCAACTCCAAGGTACCGAGGAACGATGCGAAGACTCCGCCGCGGTCAATATCGCCGATCAAGAGGCAGACGGCATCGGCCGCATGGGCCATGCGCATATTGACGATATCATGTTCGCGCAGGTTGATCTCGGCCGGCGAGCCCGCACCTTCGAGCATCATAAGGTCGTGCGCGGCCGATAAGCGTTTGTACGCAAGCAGCACTTCGGGAAAAAGCTGTTCGACCCGCCGCGTGTGATAGTCCGATGCGCTCACCTGTCCAAAGATCTTTCCAAGCAAAACGACTTGGGCGCCGGTATCGTTCGACGGTTTCAGCAAAACCGGATTCATCTCCACGGAGGGCAGCACGCGACAAGCCTCCGCTTGAAGCGCCTGCGCTCGGCCGATCTCGCCGCCATCGCAGGTTGCCGCCGAGTTGAGAGACATATTCTGCGCCTTGAAGGGCGCGACTCGATAGCCGGCGTCGGCGAAAATGCGCCCCAAACCGGCCGTGATGATCGACTTGCCGACATGCGAAGCCGTTCCGAGGACCATCAAGGCGGTTTTTGCATTCGGTCGAATTCGCTTGTCCTCGCTCACGTTTGACCGCAAGATCCGGCACGGTATTGCCATTTGATCCAATCGTTATTTTTTACCAGGTATCTTTCCGCAGGCACGTTACATCCCCGCCCATTGACTTCGAAGCGCCAACCGCGATCATTCGCGAAGTCATTGTGGACTCCGTCAATCGCTTCGACGAAATGATCCATGCCATATTTGGGAGAAGTTGTGGCGGGCAATTCCTGTAGCAAAACATCGAGCACGGTGCTCTTTTCCGGCACGCGGACCACCGCTTCGAACGGCGGTCGCTTCGTGGATCCAAAGTCGATGGTCAGCGTGACGTCGTTCATGATTTGTGCAGAACCTTCCGGCGTGCCCATCAACACGGAATCCGCTCGCGTCAACTGCCGAACGTGGCGCGCACGCCGAGCAAAAAGTTCAATGGCCGGGCACGAAAGCCGTCAATCTCCTCGTATTTACGGTTAAACAGGTTCTCCAGCCTGCCGAAAAGACTCAGATCTTTTATTGCCGGCGCGCGCCAGGGCAAAGTATACGAGGTAGCGAGATTGAAGATCGCATAGCCCGCTTTGGTGATATTGCCAAACGGTGACGCGGCTCTAAAATCATCGCGGCGGCCTACCAGATTGGCGCTCAGATTCACGTTCCACGCATCATGGAGGTAGTTTAGTATCACATTGCCGCGATTTCTCGAGCGACGAGGTAGTCTGCCATCGGCAGTATCCCAGTCGAGATAAGTATAGTTGGCATTCAGGCTTACCGATTCGAACAGGTTTAACGCCATCGTCCATTCGACTCCATCAAAACGAGCGGTGCCGACGTTTTGGGCGCGAAAACAACCGAAAGGATCACCGGGAATAGGTCGACCTTCGATGAGATCCGTGACCTCCCGATGAAAATAGGTGGCGCCAAGTTTGACCCGATCGGTCAAAATATTTTGTTCAACTCCCGCGTTCAATTCCCAGCTTTTCTCCGGCTTGAGATTGCGATTGCCGAAGGCAGGACAGCCGAACGCAGCGGGAAAAAACAACTCATTCAGGGTCGGCGCCTTGAATCCCTTGGCATAACTTGTCTTCAACTTCGTACCGGTTTCATGAAACAGATACGCAGCGGAGAACGAAGGTGTCCAGGCCGTGCCGAAGCTCTGGTTGTCGTCCAAACGAACACCGGGAATCGCGATCAGCCGCTGATCAAAAAACTGCAATTGCTCCTGCAGGTAATAGCCGAGGTTGCGGATCGCCTTGTCGATGCCACCGCTGGTATCCGCGGATCTGCGTTTGTATTCGACTCCAAAGGTCGTGGTGCTCCAATCTTCAAACCGATAATTGGTTTGCAGTTCCCCGGTATCAATCCGAGGACGAAAGCGATCGCGGGTGCGCGAATCACACGGGAAACCAAAAAACACGCAATTGTCCACGTCGTCGCTATCTTTGATATGTTCTTTGAACATCGAGCCCGAGATTCGATAATCCCAGTGCGGCAGAATTTTCTGCTGCCACTCCAGCTTGCCGAGATACTGAGTGGTGGCTTCGCGGGCATTAGGGTCCGGCTGCGAAGCGAAATTGTTGTTGTTGAACAATCCTAAATCGGTTTTGACGAACTGAAAAATTCCTTTGAGGCTCGCGTCTTCTGTCACCTGGTAATCCAAACGGCCGAAGGTTGTCAGATTGCGATAATCGTCGTTGACGCTCCGAAAACCGTCGCTCTGCAGACGCGACGCGGTGAAAAAGTAGCCGAGTTTTCCCGCTCCGCCTTTGAGACTAAGCATTTGCCGGTTGGTCCAACCGTTACCGCCCTCGAGAGACAAGCCAGCTTCCAGTGGTCCTTGGCCTTTCTTCGTGATGATGTTGATGACGCCGCCGATCGCTTGCGAGCCGTAGAGTGTTCCGCCGGAGCCTCGGATAACTTCAATCCGCTCGACGTTGTCAGTTGTGAGGTGGGCAAAGTTGAAAGCGCCAAGCGTTGTGCTGTTAACTTCGACGCCGTCGATAAGAATCAGAACGTGATCCGACTCGGACCCGCGAATGAATATCGTCGCGTTGGTGCCGTTGGAACCGGATTGAACAACCTCCAATCCGGGCACGCGGCGTAGCGTTTCGAGAACCAGTGGCGCCTCTTGATCCTGAATATCCTTGCTCGTCACCACTGATGCCGACGTGGTGACTTCTTGGAGAGGCGTTTCCGTGCGCGTCGAGGTGACGAACACGGGCGGGAGCGTCGGCTCGGGCGCTTGCGCACCGCGCACGCTGACCGGCAGAAACAAGAACCCGAGAAAAAGTAAATGAACCTTCATGGAAACCTCCTTCACCCACGAAAGGGGCTGTTGAGGCAAGTCGGATAGGTCTCCTGGCTTGAGCATGTGACCTACTCGCCGCGCCTTCCCACTCCGAAAATTTTGGATTTTCGCTGGTTCGACGTCGCTCACCACAAATTTTAGATTTGGATCGAATCCAAAGTTGACGAGCGAAATTCCAAAATGTCGGGGCAGTGGCTTCCTGCGGCTTTCGTAGCTCCTACAGTTGCGGGGCAGCAGAGGACTTCCCACCTTCACTCTCCGCGTGGCGGGGTGGAGAGATGGCGGGTGACCTCTTTCCCTTACATCCGCCTGCGGTTGGTGTTTTTTTCTGACCTCCTCTGCTATCGAGAATTGCTATCGGCGAGGCGAAAATCCACGGGAATACGGATCCAGCTTTCCACGGCTTCTTCACCGTAACGGGCAGGGATAAAACGCCATCTTTCGATCGCTTCGCGGGCGGCACGATCCAGCGTATCATCACCGGAGCTCTTGTTGATCTCGACGGACTTCGCGCGCCCTTTATCGTCAACTAAAACGCGAAGCAGGACCGTGCCCTCACGACCCTTTCGCCGGGCGCTTTCCGGATAATTGGGCTTCGGAGTTTCTCGATAGCGCGCTTGACTCAAACTTTCGACGGTTCCCTCACCCTTGCTGCTGTGACCGCTTCCGATGCCTATTTCTGCCGACCCATTCGCGCCGCTGCTCACTCGGTCGTCGTTTCCACCGATGTCATAACGCGCCGAAGGTTCGTCGCTCGAGGTTTCGCTCCGGGTCTCGGTTGCTATGGATGGCAGTAGAGTGACGGCTCCGATCGAACTTTGCGATGGATCGAGCGGGCTCGTTACAAACGGGCTTTGCGATGCCGGATCGGCGGGCGCGCTTCTCGATGGTGCTGCCGGATAGCGGTCAACCGAAAAACTCTGCGCCGGAGATTTTAGCGCCGGTGTATGGCCCGAGGTTCGGCTGTCCGGGGATGCTCCGCTCGATTTGTCCTCGACGGATAGAATCGTCACTTGAATAAACTCGTCCGGCTTGGGTTGGGAAAACGAAATCGGACTCGCCAATGCAAGCGCATGAAGCGTGACGGAGACAAAAAAGAATGAGGCCGGTTTCATAGCTCATAATCACGGCCTCATAAATCTCGGGGAAAAAAGCGCTACCTTTCTCTCTTCTCCGGAGAGGCCGGTCAAACACTCTGGTAAGGTTTCCTGGCTCAGGCTTAATTCTACTCGCCGCGCCTTCCCATCCTCTATGCTTCAGGACAGTGGCTGTGTGCGGCTTTCGTGGCCTTCACAGTGGCGGGACCGCGCCGGATTCGCACCGGACTTCCCTTTGAACCCAGAGCTGTGAATCAATGAGGCGGACCGTATAACGGGGCATGAGTACTGTCAAGAGTGCTTTGTCAGTCGCAGGCAATTTCTCGGCATTGGTTCTTTACAGAATCAGCCACAAAACCACAGGTATGGTAAAGACAGATAAAAAAGTGCTCATGACCACCACGGAGGCGGCTAATGCTGGATCCTGGCGATATTTCTCGGTGAGAATGAAGTTCACCACCGCCGCAGGCAAGGCGCCGTAAAGAAGCAAAACCTGGCGGTTGATGCCGTGAGCGCCAATTACCAGGACGGCGGCAGTCGCTGCCCCAAAACCGCCCACAATACGCAGCAACGCGCCCGCCAATGCGTGACCCCATTGGACAGAACGAACTTCAGAAAGCCGGTAACCGAGACTAATCAGCATCCATGGGATGGTCGCCTGGCCGAGCATGTTAATTGGCTGCGCGAGCGCTTCAGGAATACGAATCTGCATGAGGTTGAAGTAAACGCCTCCGATCGCCGCGTAAATTAACGGCAGGCGGAAAATCTCGATCCAATTGGCGCGCCCATTCAGGATATAAATGCCAAGCGAGTACTGTAGGAACGCGCTGAAGACGTACAGCAACGTCGCACGCTGCATGCCGGCGGGACCGAATGCAAACAACGCCAATGGAATCCCCATATTCCCCGCGTTCATGAACAGGATCGGTAAGGCAAAACCTCGTGAGTGAAAGCCGGATAAAACGAAATAAAAACCGATCAAGAGACCAACGCCGAGGAAAACGAGTGTGCTGCCGACGAACAATAATAAGATGTCTTCGGCAACGAGCGATTTACCGGCGAGCGCGCTGAACACGAGCGCCGGGGTGCCGAGATAAACGATGATCTCAGTTATTGACGCGAGATTGATTTTTTTCCAGTGGGCAAAAATAAATCCCGCGGCGATCAGCAAAAACACTGAAATCACCGGGGATAGTGGTTTTATAAATCCCATGCAACAGCGGTTCCGCGAGGCTAAATCGAAGCGAGCAGAGTCAATGAAAGGGTTTCTGCGAGTTCGATGATTGCGCCGAATTGGTGGGAAGTGATCATTCCTCGGACTCGATAAACGAGATTTCTTATCACTAGAGAAAACGCTGACAGCACCAGTGCAATCCAAAGTCCCCTACGGCCGAGCCAATAACTGGTCAGAACCAAAGTTCCGGCGGTGGCGAGGAGCAAATGCCAGAGCTTAAGCCGCTGAGCCCAAGGTTTGGCCATTTCTTCGCAGCGCTCCTGGTAGCCAAAAATAAAGACCAATAACGTCCAGCGTGCCAGAACCGGAGCCAGCAACAAGCTGACCGTTACTTTCTGATCAATGCTGTCGAGGGCAGCGGCTTTGAAGAGAAGCACCATGATGAGAGCGATCGCGCCCATCGCACCGGTCTCTCGATAATCGCCGGAGCTGATCTTTGGATCTGCTGCGGTAAACGCCAGATAGAAATCTTCGAGATGCAATCCGCCGGTCAAAAGAATCAGGACCATGATCAGCGTAATGCTGAGAATTTCTGTGGGAAGATAAGCCGCGAGAGCGTAGTTGGAAAACGCCAGAACGAGGCCCAACGCAAACCCAACAACGGGGCAGAAAACCGAGGCAGCGCCAATGGCTCCGAGAGATGGCGGACTGGCGGTAAAGCGGCCCCAGATCGTCAAGTATTTCGTTGCCGAGACGAGTCTTTGCACGAAGGACTTTTCCCCTACTGAACGCCAGGTGTCAAATGCTTCGAAGCCGGCTAAGAGCCAAGCCCAAAGCACAAAAAATCCGCTGAAAAGTCAAAAACTTACGGCAAGGTTTAAGCTTTACTTTTTGACCGGTTTTCGCTACAATAAACGATACCGACAAATTGGTATAAGTCCAGAAGATTTCAGCAAAATTTACGATTTTTTTCGGGTGAAAATGGCTGACGAGAAAACTTCTCAACATTCCGAGTACAACGCCGACAACATAAAAGTACTGGAAGGGCTGGAGGCGGTCAGAAAACGTCCCGGAATGTACATCGGAGACACCGGCGAGAGAGGTTTGCATCACCTGGTGTACGAAGTAGTAGACAATTCCATCGATGAAGCGCTTGCCGGCCATTGTGACACGATCGAAGTCACGATTCATATCGACAACAGCGTCACGGTCATTGATAACGGTCGCGGCATTCCGGTCGACATTCATCCGACAGAGAAAATTTCCGCCGCCGAGGTTGTTTTAACCAAACTGCACGCGGGCGGTAAGTTCGACAAAGCATCATACAAAGTGTCCGGCGGTTTACACGGCGTTGGCGTATCGGTCGTTAACGCCTTATCCGAAACGCTGGAGATTGAAATCAAGCGCGACGAGAAAGTTTATCAACAAAGTTATCGAAGGGGCGAGCCGGAGGAGAGACTCAAGGAAGTCGGCAAGTCGAAAGAACGCGGCACGCGGGTAACCTTCAAACCCGACAGTCAAATTTTTGAAACCACGGATTTCAGTTTCGATATTCTCTCACAGCGGCTGCGCGAGTTGGCGTTTTTAAATCGCGGCGTCAAAATCACGATCGAAGACGAGCGAAGCCAAAAAAAGCACGAGTTTTTCTACAAAGGCGGCCTGTTATCCTTCGTCGAGCATCTCAACCGCGCCAAAACAGCAGTTCATCCCAAGGTTGTTCATTTCCAAGGCGAAAAGGACGCTGTCGAAGTCGAGATCGCGATGCAATGGAATGACGGCTATACGGAAAGCGTTTTTTCCTTTGCCAACAATATTAATACGATCGAAGGCGGCACTCACCTGATCGGTTTTCGATCCGCTTTAACACGCACGATCAACAACTACGCCTTGAGCAGCGGACTGTTAAAAAAGGACGAGGAAAACCTACAGGGCGAAGATGTTCGCGAAGGGCTGACTGCGGTTATCAGCGTTAAAGTACCGGAACCGCAATTCGAGGGCCAAACAAAAACGAAGCTCGGCAATAGCGAAGTCAAAGGCATCGTCGAAGCGCTGCTAAACGAAAAATTCGCCAGTTATCTCACCGAGAACCCGACCGACGCCAAAAAGATCGTGGCCAAAGGCGTGGAAGCGGCGCGCGTTCGCGAAGCCACGCGCAAGGCCAAAGACTTGGCACGGCGCAAGGGCGCGTTGGACTCGGGCTCGCTACCCGGCAAGCTCGCCGATTGCCAAGAGCGGGACCCCGCGCTCAGTGAACTCTATCTCGTCGAAGGCGATTCGGCCGGCGGCTCTGCCAAGCAGGGCCGCGACCGACGTAATCAGGCGATTCTACCGCTCAAAGGTAAAATCCTTAACGTGGAAAAAGCCCGCTTCGACAAAATGCTTTCTTCCCAGGAAATTCGTCTAATGATCACCGCGTTGGGGACCGGCGTTAAAGAGGATTACGACGCAGCGAAGCTGCGCTACCATTCGATCATCATCATGACGGATGCGGACGTCGACGGTTCGCATATTCGCACGCTACTGCTGACCTTTTTTTATCGGCAAATGCCCGATCTGGTCGAAAAAGGGTATCTCTATATCGCCCAACCACCGCTCTATAAAGTCAAGCGTGGCAAACAAGAAAAATATTTGAAAGACGAACAGATGCTCGAAGATTACTTGATCGAGCTCGGCACGGAAGACATTCGCTTACGCGCAACCCAGGACGGCAACGGGCTTGCGGGCCAGCCGCTGCAAGCTTACGTCAAGAAAATTATCCGCTGGGACAAACTCATGAGCTTGCTGGCGCGCAAAAAGAAAAACCGCACGGTTATCGATGCATTGCTTCTGGAGGCGGATTTTAACGAAGAGACATTAAAAAACGAGCAGGCACTGAAGCAGTTCGAAGCTCGCGTGGCGTCCTACGTGAGTCTGGTGACGCCGGAGCAAGCGCCGCTTTCGTGCGCTCTCGAGCAAGACATAGAACATAATTGCTTTAGGTTGATTATTACGACGCGTGCCAATGGCAGCGGATCTCAAACGGTTATCGATCGGGAATTTCTCACCAGTCCGGAGTTTAAAGAAGTCAAAAAACTCTTCAGTGAGCTGATCGGTATCGGCATGCCGCCCTACGCGATTGAAAACGGCGAGCAAAAGGCCCAGTTGAGCTCGCTCTCCGAAGTGCTCGGCTACTTTATGGAAGGCGGCAAGAAGGGGCTTGCGATTCAGCGTTACAAAGGCCTCGGAGAAATGAATCCCGGGCAACTATGGGAAACCACGATGAATCCGGAGACCCGAGTGCTCTTGCAGGTACGCATTGAAGATGCCGTCGAAGCCGACGAAATTTTCTCGACCTTGATGGGTGATGAAGTCGAGCCCCGCCGCCGGTTTATCGAAGATAATGCGCTCACGGTCAAAAATCTCGACATTTAAAAAAACGTTCAAGCCGTCCAATCGTTCGAGCAGTTCAAGCCGTTAGAAACTTCTAAGCGGCTTAAAGGCGAACTATCCTATGGAAGTAAGTAGCAGACCGCAAAAAGTTCCCGTTTATATTGAGGAGGAAATGCGCGAGTCGTTCATGGCCTATGCCATGAGCGTGATTATCAGCCGCGCACTTCCTGATGTACGCGACGGGCTTAAGCCGGTACACCGCCGCGTCTTATACGCCATGTACGACGCCGGCAACACCTCGGACAAATCCTACAAGAAGTCTGCCCGTCTGGTCGGCGACATCATGGGTAAATACCATCCCCACGGCGACTCGGCGATTTACGATACGATCGTCCGCATGGCGCAGGATTTTAACCTGCGCTACCCGTTGGTCGACGGCCAGGGAAATTTCGGTTCCATCGACGGCGACAACCCAGCGGCGATGCGCTACACGGAAATCCGCATGACGCCGCTGGCCGAAGAAATGCTCGCGGATATCGAAAAGGAGACCGTCGATTTCATTGCGAATTACGACGATTCACTGCGCGAGCCGGCGGTGTTGCCCTCGCGCATTCCCAATCTTTTGATCAACGGCTCGGCGGGTATTGCGGTAGGGATGGCAACCAATATTCCGCCGCACAATTTGAGCGAAGTGATCGACGGCCTGGTGGCGCTCATCGAGAACCCGAACCTCACGATCAAGGACTTGATGAAGCATATTCCTGGCCCGGACTTCCCGACCGCCGGCTTCATTCATGGTCTAGAACCCATTGCGCAGGCGTACCATGAAGGCAAAGGCATCATCCAGATGCGCGGCAAGGCGTTTACCGAAACGGTCAAGCGCACCGGTAAAGAACAAATCATCATCAGCGAAATTCCCTACATGGTCAACAAAAAGCGGCTCATCGAGCAGATCGCCGAGCTTGTCAATGACAAAAAAATCGACGGCGTCGGCGATCTGCGCGATGAATCGGACCGTGATGGAATGCGCATCGTCGTAGAATTAAAGCGCGACGCTGTCGCGGAAATCGTCATCAATCAGCTTTATAAGCATACCGCATTGCAGGAATCGTTCGGCGTCAACATGCTCGCCATCATCGACGGCAAGCCCCGACTGCTCAATCTCAGAGAAGCTCTGAAGGCGTTCATTGACCACCGTAAGGAAGTTGTCACTCGCCGGACCGCCTATGATTTGCGCAAGGCCGAAGAACGGCTGCACATTTTGGAAGGTTATCGAATCGCCCTCGACAATCTCGATGCGGTCATTGCCCTGATTCGAAGCGCCGCCGATCCGAAAATGGCAAAAGACGGTTTGATGACGAACTTTGGTTTGAGCGAAATCCAAGCTCAGGCAATTCTCGACCTTCGCCTCCAGCGGCTCACCGGATTGGAGCGCAACAAAATCATGGAGGAGCACCGCGAGACCGTTGAGCTCATCGCGAAGCTGCGGGCAATTCTCGCCGAGGAAAAGGAAATTTACAAGATCATTGTCGAGGAACTGAAAGAAATCAAGAAGAACTATGGCGACGAGCGGCGCACGAAGATCGTTGATCGCAGCGAAGAAATCTCCATCGAAGATTTGATCGTCGATGAAGACATGGCGGTCACTATTTCACACGAGGGCTATATCAAGCGCAATCCGGTGACCCTCTATCGGGCGCAGCGGCGGGGCGGCAAAGGGAAGATCGGTACGACGACTCGAGAAGAAGATTTCGTCGAGTACATGTTCATCGCCTCGATGCATGCCTACATTCTGTTTTTTACCACAATCGGCAAGGTTTACTGGATCAAGGTGCATGAGCTGCCGCAAGCGAGCCGAGCGGCCCGAGGCCGGCCGATTGTGAACCTGCTCAATTTGGAGGCGGGCGAAAGGGTTTCGGCGTTTTTGGCGCTACGGGAGTTTCAGCAAGGACGCTATATTGTTTTCGCGACAAAAAACGGCTTGATTAAAAAAACCGAGCTTATGGCCTATTCCAATCCTCGCCCATCCGGTATTCGAGCCATCGGGCTCGAGCAAGGAGACGAGGTCATTGGTGTTCGTCTCACCGATGGCCAGCAGGAACTCATCTTGTCGACCTCGGATGGTCAATCGATTCGGTTCAAGGAGGAACAAGTCCGCCCCACCGGCCGCGGCACGTTCGGCGTGGTCGGCATGAAGCTCGATCCGAACGACAAAGTCGTCAATATGGAAATCTTGAGCCTCGGCGCTGATATTTTGACCGTGGCGGAAGGCGGTTTCGGTAAGCGGACGGAAATGGACGAGTACCGTCTGCAATCGCGCGGCGGCAAAGGCATCATCACGATGAAGACGACCGAGAAGACCGGCCGCGTGATCGGCGTGCAACTCGTAGGCGCCGACGATCAGCTGATGCTCATTACCAACGCCGGAAAGATCATTCGATTGCGCATCAACGACATTCGAGTGATCGGCCGGAATACGCAAGGCGTGCGCTTGATCGATCTTGAAGAAGGAGAGCGAGTGGTTTCCCTCGCGCGTTTGGCGGAAAAGGAGGAAGACGACGAAACGGAAGAGGAAAAGGATGGGGAATGATGCTCTGTGCAATACCGCAATGGCCTGGAGCGGCAAGCGGCAGCGTTAATCAAGGCACACCAGATCGCTTATGCCAAGTGAAATTGGAGTGGTGGGCGCCGGTGCCTGGGGAACCGCCTTGGCCAAGGTACTCGCCGACAAAGCTCAAGAAGTTATCTTGTGGTGCCACCGCGCTGAGACTTTTCGGGATATAGTCGAAAGCCGAGAAAATCGCGCCTATCTTCCAACGATCACGCTTCCGGCGACGATCAAAGCCACACAATCCATTCGCGAAACCGTCTCCGGCAAGCGCCTGATTGTGATCGCGTTGCCGTCGCACGTCGTCCGTGCAGTTCTCACCGATGCCGCCGCGAGTATTGACCGCGGGACGATGATTGTCTGCGGGACAAAAGGACTCGAAGAAGAAACCGCGAAAACGATGGGCGAGTTATTGCTGGATCTCTTCGGTCCGGGAGCGCAGTCGCATGTCGCATTTTTATCGGGACCGACGTTCGCCGTGGAGGTTGCCCGAGAACTCCCGGCGGCAATTACCGTAGCGGCTTTCGATTTGGACGTCGGCAAGGCCATTCAAGAACTGCTCAGCACGCAATTTTTTCGCGTTTACACTTCGGCCGATGTGATCGGCGTGCAAATGGGCGGTGTAATCAAAAACGTCATCGCGATCGCCGCCGGCATCAGCGATGGGTTGAGCTTGGGGCAGAACGCGCGTGCGGCGCTGATCACCCGCGGCTTAGCCGAGATGACGCGGTTGGCAGTGCGAATGGGCGCCGATCCATTGACCCTTGCGGGATTGCCTGGGCTTGGGGATTTGGTTCTGACTTGTGCCGGCGATCTGAGCCGCAATCGAGCCGTCGGTCTGCAGATCGCTCGCGGCAAGCGGTTAAACGACATAACCGCTGCAACGCGCACGATTGCCGAGGGTGTACGCAATACTCGCACGGTATACCGTCTAGCACAGCGGTTAGCGGTGGATATGCCAATCGTGGAGCAAATGGCGCAGGTGCTTTACGAGGGAAAAGAGCCGGCGAGCGCCGTACGCGATCTCATGTTGCGTTCGCTCAAAGCCGAGGCCGGGTAAAATTGACAACGCTCGGTCGGTATGGTTCATATAACCATTCGGCCGTTTAAGCGCCCAAGGGGAGCATTTACTCTATGAAACGAACATACCAGCCGAGTAACATCAGGAGAAAACGCACGCACGGTTTTCTCGCCCGCATGGAAACACCCGGCGGTCGCAATGTCCTCAAACGGCGCCGAGCCAAAGGCCGCAAACGGTTGACCGTTACTGTGCCGCCAAAACGGGCGCGGACGTAAGTCCGGGTGGAGTCGCTGACAACCTCGCAGCGGTTCCCGAAAACGGCACGCCTGCGAAAACGAGCTGAGTTCGTCAATCTCTCCCGCCGCGGCGTCAAGCTGCAATCGGCAAATTTCGTTGTCGTCGTCTGGGCGAAAGGACAGCAGGGTAACCGCTTAGGAATCACGGTTAGCGGCAAAGTCGGTAATGCCGTGACGCGAAATCGCATCAAGCGCTCGATCCGAGAATATTTTCGGCGGCATCGCGCCGACCTACCGATGCAAAGCGATATTCTTGTCATCGCGCGCAGGGGCGCCGCCGCGCTTGAGGGCAATGGCATTCGCGTTGAGCTCGAGAAATTTTTCGCAGCTCAGCGGGAACGCCGATTGCTGAAGTTCACGAGATGAGCCGCGCGGTTTTTTGTTCGCTGATTCTCGTATATCGAAACGTGATCTCGCCGTTGTTGCCGCGGGCATGCCGATTTTACCCGAGTTGCTCGTTATACACGCAACAAGCGATTCAAAGATACGGCGTCATCACGGGAGTCGCGTACGGAATCAAGCGCCTCGCTCACTGTCATCCATGGCATCCCGGCGGGTATGACCCAATAAAGTAGTTTTAATTTCATGGACAAGCGCGCGCTCATCGGCATTGGTCTCTCAATTCTCGTACTGGTGGTTTACCAACAGCTGGTAACTTACTTTTACGGGCCGCCGCCGCCGACCGTTTCCGCGCCCGAGATCGAGAAAAGCAAACCGGAGACTGCCGAACCGCGACCAGACAGCACCGTCACTCCGCCGAGCGTTGCTCGTGCCACGCCGGATCGTACTGTGGCTTCCGTTCCAGCCAAAGAAGTCAGTGTCGACACGGAGAATTACACCGCGGTGTTCACCAGCGCGGGAGCTCGACTGAAGAGTTTCAAATTCAAGAAGTATCGTAGCTCCGTAGATGAGAAAAGCCCGCCTTTCGAAATGGTCCGAAGTGCCCCCGGTGTGCCGCTGCCGCTCGGAGTTCGCTGGCAGGCGGAATCCCCGGTCGATGACAGTGACGTAATCTATTCGGTCGGTGGCGATCTGAAGCTGGCCGGTGATACCAAGGGAAGCTTGGTTTTCCGAGGACAAATAAAGGGCGGCGCAGAGATCACCAAGTCTTTTACATTTTCCGGCGCCACATATCCGATTCAGATGGAAGTTTCGGTGCAAGGCGCCAACGGGGCCGCGCCGAGCCCGGAAATCCTGCTGGCGGACCAAAGCGACCACTCGGTGCCTAATCATGACGCACCCTTCGAGGGATTTATCGCGCTCGTCGACAACAAGATCAGGCGGGAAGCACCGGCGGAAGCGGCCAAAGGCCATGAATTCACCGGGGACGTCTCATGGGCGGGATTTGGCCACACCTATTTTTTCTTTGCCTTGCTGCCTGAAAATGGCGCGCAGCATAAAGTATCGGTGCGTCAGATGGGTGCAGCTCTGATCGGAGCAATCGGCGGTCAACCCGCGACGCAGCGCTACACGCTGTTTATCGGTCCGAAGGAAATCGACACGTTAAAAGCGGTCGGCAAAGGCATCGAGCGCTCTATCGACTTCGGTCTTTTCTGGTTCATCTCGATTCCTTTGCTGTACATTCTGCATTTTTTCCACCTGTTCACCGCGAGCTACGGCTTGGATATCATCATTTTGACGGTGCTCATCAAAGTGCTAATGGCACCCTTGACGCACAAGAGCTACGTTTCGATGAAGCAGATGCAAAAGCTTCAGCCCCAGATGGAGCGATTGAAGGAACGCTACAACGAAGACAAGGAAAAATTGAACAAGGAGATAATGGAGCTCTATCGGCGCAACGGCGTCAATCCGCTGGGCGGATGCTTGCCGATGGTCTTGCAGCTTCCGGTATTTTACGGTCTGTACAACTGCCTAGGGACGCCTATTGAGCTTCGTCACGCGCCCTTTCTGTGGATCAAAGATCTTTCGCGACCCGACTGGCAGTCGCTGGCTTTCTCGGTTCCGAGTTGGTGGCCTTCATTCTTGCCCGGCGGGATTCCGGTGTTAACCATTCTGATGGGCGCGAGCATGTTTATACAGCAGTGGATGACACCCACGGCGGGAGATCCCAATCAAAGGAAGATGATGATGCTGATGCCTTTGATGTTTACCTTCATGTTTGTATCATTCCCGGCGGGATTGACGGTTTACTGGCTGGTCAACAATCTGCTTACTATCGGTCAGCAGTATTGGATCAACCGGAGCGTGAAGTGACGTCGGCTTCTTAAGAGGCAGAATTTATGGATTCGGTCGAGAGCGAAGGCGACAACATAGACGACGCCATCGAAAACGCGCTCAAACAGCTCGGTGTCGCGCGCGATAAAATCACCGTCGATATTCTCGCCGAAGGCCGTAAGGGCATCCTCGGTTTTGGCGCGCAGAAGGCGCGGGTCCGGGCTCAGCTGAGACAGCCGCCGCTGGGCCAGACGCCAGAGCCGGAACTGACGCGCGAGCCCGAGCTGCTCAGCGTCGAAGCGGCTGCGCTGGCGGAAAAGGCAGAAGCGGCGTTACGTGAGATTTTACGTCTCATGGGAGTCAAGGCGACGCTGGAGATAAGAACCTCGGGTGACGAGACGACACTCCAAATCCATGCCGAAAACAGCGGATTACTGATCGGTCGAAAAGGTCAGACGCTGGAGGCCTTACAATATCTTGTGACTCGCATTTGCGGCGAGCACTACGCGGCCGAAGGTCCCCATGTGGTCGTCGATATTGAAAAATACCGCGAGCGACGGCGTAAGATGCTCGAGGATATGGCGCTACGTTTGGGCGAAAAAGCCAAACGCCAGCGAAAAACAGTAACCGTTGAGGCGCTGAGCGCAGCCGACCGTCGGATTATCCACGCCGCACTGCAAGACGATCCTTGGGTCTCGACCAAAAGCCTCGGCCAGGGTTCGTATCGGCGCTTGTTGATCATTCCTGAGGGCGACCGCAAGAAAAAGGATACGGAATCGCCGCAGCAGCAAAAGCAGGTCGAACGCCCGCAACCTAGAAGCGGGGGAGGGCCGACCTCCGCAGACGACGAAGACTCTCAATAAGAGAAGGAAAAACTGAACTCCTCCACTCGACCAACTCGCTGTTCCTTTAACATGGCTATCGTGGTTTGTTGACCCCCCGGCATCGGTTCTCTATAGTAGAGCCGTGATTCAACGGCGTAAAACCAAACAAATTCAGCTCGGAAAGGTAAAGATCGGCGGTGATGCTCCCATCAGCGTCCAGTCGATGACCAAGACCGACACTCGAGATGTGCGCGCGACGGTACAGCAAATTTGGGATCTCGAAGCGGCCGGTTGCGAGATTGTCCGCTGCGCAGTGCCGGTACGCGAAGCGGCAGAACAGCTCGGCGAGATTAAGAGAAGAATTCGTATTCCTCTGATCGCCGACATTCACTTCAATTACAAACTCGCGCTGATCGCCATTGAGCAAGGTGTTGATGGTCTGCGTCTCAACCCGGGAAATATCGGCGCCCGCAAGTATGTGGAAGAGGTTGTCAAGGCCGCCTCCGAGCGCAAAATACCGATCCGTATCGGCGTCAACGCCGGCTCACTCGAAAAGGACCTGCTGCAGCGCCATAAAGGACCCACTGCCGAAGGAATGGTGGAAAGCGGACTCCGCCACATACGAATTCTCGAAGACGTGGGTTACAACGAAATCAAGATCTCGCTCAAAGCTTCCGATCCGCTGATGATGATAGAAGCCTATCGGTTACTTGCCGGCCAGGTCGATTATCCGTTTCATCTTGGCGTGACCGAGGCCGGAACTCCGGGTATCGGCACGATTAAATCCGCCATCGGTCTGGGGACGCTGCTGGCTGAAGGCATCGGCGACACTATCCGGGTTTCGCTGGCCGCGGATCCCGTGGAAGAAGTGCGAGTCGGCCGGGAGATTCTAAAAGCCCTCAAGCTCAAGGACGAAGGATTGACGTTCGTTGCCTGTCCATCGTGTGGCCGGGCCGATGTCAATCTGGTGGCGCTGGCGAAAGCGGTGGAAGAAAAGATGCTTCCCTACAGTAATCTGGATATCCATGTCGCGGTGATGGGTTGTGAGGTGAATGGGCCGGGCGAGGCGCGGGCGGCGGATCTGGGTGTAGCCGGAGGAAAGGGCATCGGTCTGATCTTCAAGAAAGGCGAAGTGATCCGCAAGGTCCCCGAGGCACAAATTGTCGACGCTTTAATGGAGGAAGTCGAAAAATTCGCTGCGGAAAAAAAAGCGCAACAGAGCGCCGCCGCAGCTGGGGCCTAATTTTCTCTCCGCAACTGTTTATTGGTTTGTGCCCCATGCCGCAAACTGAATTTTGACGAACCTATCCACTAAGTCATTGATGAGCTTACGCTTGCCCGCACAAATTAAAACCGAAGGATTGCGTGGGTACGCCTCTGGCTCAACTGTCATTCCCGCGAACGCGGGAATCCAGATTTCTCTTGTGGCCCAATTAGCCTGGACGAACCCAAGCATGCGTTCGTTCTGCAGGTGCCAGCACATTCATCTGCCATCGAGCGACCCAGAGCAGGAAACCGGGAATTTTCTCTACCCGAGACGTTCGTCTCCTTCGTGCGCTTCGTGGTAAGTCGCCCATCAGGCGGTCGCACTTATGCGCTGGAGCAAAACGCTCATACCGACCCTCAAAGAAGATCCGGCGGACGCGGAGGTGATCAGCCATAAGCTGCTTGTGCGCGCGGGCTTTATCCGCCAAATCAGCCGCGGCGTCTACGATTATTTCCCGCTCGCACTACGAGTCATTCGTAAAATCGAACAGATCGTTCGCGAGGAGATGAATCGAGCGGGCGCGCAGGAACTCTTGATGCCGATATCGTCACCCGCCGAGCTTTGGCAGGAGAGCGGGCGATGGGACAAGTACGGCAAAGAGCTGATTCGTTTCAAAGACCGCAACGATCGCGATTTCTGCCTCGGGCCGACGCACGAAGAAATCGTTACCGATCTGGTGCGCCGCTCGGTCAGATCCTACAGGGAATTACCGTTAAACCTGTACCAGATCCAAACCAAATTTCGCGATGAACCGCGGCCGCGTTTCGGCTTGATGCGTGGCCGTGAGTTCATCATGAAAGACGCCTACAGTTTTCATCCGGACGTCGCCGACAGCCGCCGGGAATACGAAAACATGTTTCAGACCTACAAGCGGATTTTTAGCCGCTGTGGTTTGCGCTACCGACCGGTGGAAGCCGACACGGGCGCCATCGGCGGCAGCTTGTCGCATGAGTTTCAGGTGCTCGCCGAGTCGGGCGAAGATGCAATCGTCAGTTGCAGTAACTGCGAATATGCCGCCAATGTCGAGAAGGCGGAAGTCAGAACGACGCGGCCGGCGGGGCGCGATATTGGCGAGGACGAGCCCAAGTTGGAAAAAGTTTTGACGCCGGGAAAGAAGTCTGTCGCCGAGGTGTCGGAATTCCTCAAAGTGCCGCCTGAACGGTTTATCAAGACTCTCGTCTATAAGACGGATGCTGGAGAACTGGTCGCTGTCCTGGTCCGCGGCGATTACGAGCTCAATGAACTCAAGCTCAAAACCCTTTTGGGCGCGCAGGAAATCAGTCTTGCCGATGAGGCCGCCGTGGCATCGGCGACAGGACTAGTTCCGGGATTTCTCGGCCCGATCGGTCTGAAGCTTCACACGATCGCCGACTCGTCGGTCCATGGCATGCGCGCGGCTGTGGTGGGCGCCAATGAGGCCAATGCCCATTTCATTCATGTCGATCAGGAACGAGATTTCACACCGTCGGCTTTCGCCGATCTAAGACTCGCAGTGGCCGGCGATCCATGCCCGCGGTGCGAGCACGGAGCACTCGAAGCGCATCGCGGCATCGAAGTCGGTCAAGTTTTTTATCTCGGCACTAAATATAGCATCCCTATGGGCGCGACTTATCTCGATGCCGAAGGTCGCGAGCGGCCCATCGAAATGGGATGTTACGGGATCGGCGTCAGCCGGCTGGTCGCCGCCTCCATCGAGCAGAACCATGACGCGAACGGGATTATCTGGCCGATTTCGATCGCACCATTTCAAGTCTTGCTCTTGCCTATCAATTACAAAGACAGCCGTATCCGCGAAGCTGCCGACGCGCTCTACACGAGCTTACAGGAAAACGGTATCGACGTTCTGCTCGACGATCGAGATGAGCGCCCGGGCGTCAAATTCAAAGATGCCGACCTGGTAGGAATTCCGTTGCGTGTGACGATCGGGCCAAAGACTCTGGAAAGAGGCCGCATCGAGCTACGCCGCCGGCGCGAAGGCGAAACCGAGGAGGTCGCTCAAGGCGAAGTGATTAACAAGATCAACTCAATCATTTCCCAAGCTCCGCAGGCTTAGGCATGGCGTCAAAGCTCGAGCTGGTTCGTCGACGTGGATCCATGCGCGATCGTTTGATTGTCGCTCTCGACCTCGACGATCTAGAAGCTGCGACAGAGCTGGTGCGATCCCTCGCCCGGGAAGTCGGGATGTTCAAAATCGGCAAGCAACTCTTCACCCACGCCGGTCCCCAGGCGGTACGTTTGATTCAAAGCCTTGGCGGCGAGATTTTTCTCGATTTAAAATTTCACGATATCCCAAATACCGTCGCGAAAGCTGCGATCGAGGCGACTCGCCTGGGTGTGAAGATGTTCAATGTGCACGCTTCGGGCAGCCTCGAGATGATGCGCCTCACGGTAAAGGAAGTAGAGCGAGTGAGCCGGCAGCAAAAGCTGCGCCGGCCCATCATGCTGGGGGTCACGGTCCTGACGAGTCTCGGACAAGAGGATTTGCAGCGGCTTGGGGTCGAACACAAGATCGCGGATCAGGTGGTGCGATTGGCGCTTTTGACCAAAGAAGCGGGAATGGATGGAGTGGTCGCTTCTCCGCATGAGGTTGCCGACATTCGCCAGACCTGCGGTCAGCGGTTTGTGATCGTCACACCCGGCATCAGACCCGCCGACAGCCAACATAACGATCAGCACCGCGTCATGACGCCCGGCCATGCGGTGCGCGCCGGGGTGGACTACATTGTCGTGGGCCGGCCGATCCTTGAGGCACAAAACCCAATCATGGCGGCGCGTGGAATTGTCGCCGAAATGGAAGACGCGCTCAAATAGCCACTGGTTGAGGAGCACGCGGCCTCCAGCGCTAAATTTTTCTGCTCCAAAGCCGGTAGAAGTGGTGTACCGGACTGTGTCCGGCGCCAATACCGAAGCCCGCGCCAATCGCCCCCGTAATATATTTTTTTGCCAGCGACACCGCTCTCTCCAGTGCCTCACCGCGCGCAAGATAGGCGGCAATAGCGGCAGAAAATGTGCATCCGGTGCCGTGAGTATTTCTGCTGCGGATGCGCGCCGCCCGGAGCACCCGGAAATCTTTTCCATCGAAAAAAAGATCCAGTGCAGCTCCCTTGCGATGGCCGCCTTTGATCACGACGGTCTTTGCGCCCATGGCGATGATTCGGCGCGCCGCTTCTTCGAGGTCGCTAGGACTGCGGAGCTCCATCCCGGTGAGCTGTTGCGCTTCCGGCAAATTGGGCGTCAGCACGGTCGCTAATGGAATGAGATGGGCGCGAAGAGTGGCGACAGCATTTTTTTTGATCAGCAAGTCTCCGGAAGTCGCCACCATGACGGGGTCGACGACAACGTTCTTAAACCGGTGCTGCTGGATCTTTGTCGCGACCGCTTGGATGATCGGCGCATTGGCGAGCATGCCGGTCTTGACCGCGTGCGCTCCGATATCGTCCATGATTGCGTCGATCTGTCTCGCTACAATCTCGGGCTTGAGCGCCAATACTTGGCTAACCCCGACGGTGTTCTGAGCGGTAATCGCGGTGATGGCGGAAGTGCCGTACACACCAAGCGCGGCGAATGTTTTTAGGTCGGCTTGGATTCCGGCGCCGGCGCCTGAATCGGAACCGGCGATCGTGAGCGCTTTGCGAACCGATTTCATTGCGCGGCATCTTAACAGAGCTGTTTTTCAGATTCGACCAACTCTCAGCCAATAGGCGGTGGTCCGGTACAGGTGAAGAATTGCTCCAGGCGAGATCGAGTTGACGGGGATGTTTTGCCGATGCTACAAGTTCGTAGCGGCTTTCGCCAAGCAAGATTCAACTGGCGAGTTATATCAATTCGTTGCAACGAGCCTGACACAAATGGAAACCGGTACTGATCCGCTGGTTTTGTTTACTCAACCGGGTTGAAGCAGCTGTCTCAGAACGAAAGAGTTTCTTTCGCAAAAGAAGATTTCGTTTAGCGCCGTGGACGTTATCAACGATCCCGCAGGACGCGAGCAGTTGCTCAAGCTTGGAGTGAGCACCGTGCCGGTACTCGCGCGCGCGGGTCAGTACATTTTTTGTCAGAATCTCGAGGACGTCGCCGAATTTGTCGGCGTCCAAGGCACCGGGCATACGCCGCTCCCGCCGGCGGTACTTTTCACGAAATGGATCAATGTCTTGCGAGCCGCTCAGCGTTATATCCGGCAAATTCCTGACGCGCGGCTAGTCGAGCGGGTTATCGATAGTCGTGAGCGCTCGATCAGGCTCATGAGCCATCACATTTTTCGCATCGGTGAAGCTTTTCTCGAAACCGCTATCGATGATGTGGAATACCGTGTCGATAACGCCAATGTTCCGCCTGCTGAAGGAACCTGCACGACAGGAACGGAGATTATCCGGTACGGCGACGGAATTATCGGGCGAGTCGAGATGTGGTGGGGCCAGCTCGAAGATAAGTCGTGCCGGCAAAAGATCAGAACCTTCTATGGCACCCCGCCGCTGCATCAGTTGTTTGAGCGCTCGACTTGGCACTCGGCACAGCACACGCGCCAACTCATTGCCGTATTGGAGCGCTTCGGCATCGAACCCGACGAGCGATTGAGCCCTCAGGATCTGGCGGGACTACCGCTGCCCGAAGGACTGTGGGACTAGAAAAGTCGCGCGGCTCACGATGAAAGTCTAGCCGTTCCAGCCGTAGAGCTTGAGCGCGTTGAGCCGCAAAATTTTTCTCTTCGCTTCAGCGGAAATATCACGCCGCTCTTTCACGGTTGAGACCATGTAGGGAAAGTTGCCGTCCCAGTGAGGGTAGTCCGAGGCGAAAATAATCTGATCTTCGCCCACGCGCTCAAGCACGAACGGTAACGTCGTCTCTTCCGGTTCGGCGGCGTAAAACCAGTTGCCGCCGGTCATGTATTCGCTCGGCTTGGCTTTGAGCAACGGCGCTTCCGATTTTCTCTTTTCCCATTCTTCATCCATCCGGTCCATCCAATAAGGAACCCAACCGGCGCCGCATTCGAGAAACGCGACCCGGAGCTTGGGAAATTTTTCCGGCACTCCGCCGTAGATCAGCGCTGCGCAGTCGAGCAGAGTTTCAAACGGACGGCCAATCGTGTGTTTGAACAAAAACGAATCAAAACGAATTTCACCCGCCGGTCCCTGGCGCGAGTTATGAACCAATAATGGCGCGTTCAGTCTTTGCAGTTCTTCGTAGATGGGCCAAAATTCCGCTTTGCCGAGATGCTCCTTCATACCGAAGGAAGCCACGGCGACTCCGGCCAAATTGAGGTTCGTGATGGCGCGATGGACTTCCTCAACGGCTGCCGCAACATTCTGAAACGGCACGAGCGCGACGCCTTTTAGCCGGGGGCTTACGTGGCAGTGCTCGGCAATCCAATTATTGTAAGCGCGGCAATACGCGGCGGCGTAATCTTTTTCCGCGAGCCGAGTCATGTGGAACGCGCTCGTCGGAAAAAGCACGGCGGTGTCGATGGTTTCCTGATCCATATCGCGCAGCCTCATGGCCGCATCACGAACTTTCATGCCCAGCGTTCCGTACATGCTGGAGTCCCACTCATCGCTCGGCAAAAGCGATCCGCGGCGCTTACAGTACGGTTCCTCCATGTGGGGCCTGATATCTGCGTCATGTTCTTGAACGTGACCATCGGAATCAATCACCTTCAGCGTTTCCATTGGGATCTCCTCTAAAGTCCTGTGTCGCGAGCGCGCACAGTCGCCCTAGCGGCTCTGGCCGTAGATCTGATCAATGGCGCCGCTCTGCTCGAGTTCGCGGACAAAGTGCATGTCAATAAAACCCTGCGGATCGGCGGTCTTGGCGCGGGGGTCGCGTGATGCGGCGAGATCCAAGATCGCTTGGACCGCAGCCGGACTAGCATAGGGCACTCGAGGAAACTGTTTTACGACAAAGGATTCGTAAGCATCTTCCAGCGCGTCGCGGTCTTGAACTCGGAGGTATTTCTGCATCACTTTGAGGGCAGCTTCCCGGTTGGTTTTCGCGTAGTGTATCGCTTCAACGATCACGCGTACCACGCGGCGCACCGCATCTTCGTTCGATTTGATATAAGCGCGCCGGGTCACGAGCCCGCCCTGCAGGAAGGGAATGCCCAAATCCACGCCGTCGGCCAGGACGCGAAATCCCAAGCGGCGCGCCTGAACGGTTTGCGGTGAGTCGAGCACTGTGGCGTCGAGCTTTTTAGCTTCCATCGCGGCGAGCCGAGTCGACGGTCCACCCCCGCCGGCCTGGATGATCTGCACATCTTTGTTTTCGTTGACGCCGAGCTTTCTAAGAATCAGACGCAGGCCCCAATCGGCAGCAGCGCCGTATCGGCCGATGCCGATGATTTTGCCGCGCAGATCCTCCACCCGGCGAATTTCGGGACGGGTGATGAGCTGATAAGAGTTTAGGTTGCACCAACCGGCGAGCATCACTAGATCCAAGCCGTTCAAATAGGGACCGACCGCCAATCCGCCCGACATCGTCGCCAGCGGTGCCGCACCCGCGGTGAGCGCTTGCACGGCCGGCGCTGAATCGACGTAGATCAAGTCTGCGGCGAGTCCATGGCGCTCGAACAGTCCCGCTTCCCGCGCAAACCATGTCGCAGAGTTGGTCATCGTGAATTGGCTATAAATGATTTTGATGCTTTCCTGGCTGTACGAGAAGGTGGGCGCAAAACTCGACCATGCCGCGACAATAGAGAGAACGGCAGCAATGCGAGCAACACGTGGGAAAAATTTTTTTGCTGGCGGATGACCAATCATGCTTGTGCCCATGATCTCGCTCCTCAGATTGACCTAAACTATTCGAGATTGGCTCGATCGGTCAAACGAAAACAAAATCGATTGCAAATTGTCAGCTCGCATGAGAAGGATTCGTCGCTCTCGGAATGACGGGCCCATTAAAGCACTTGTGATCTCAAATCCTTCGGGCATAGTTGGCTGGATTCCGTGAGATCTTGCTTCAATCAACGATCAATGGAACCCCAGAGGAGAAAACAGGATGAAACTCATCGGACTCATTTCACCGAATCTCAGCGAAGACAGCTTGGAGGACGTTTACAAAGTCTTCCCGGCCGGAATTCGCATCGAAGGTCGCGCTCTGAAGGTCGGTAAATACACCGACGATGAATTTCATCGCGCCGAGTTGGCATTCGCCGATCTCGTACGTGATCTGGCGCGCCAGCCCCTCGATTTTCTCATGGTCACGGGCGAATTGTTTCTTTCATTCAAAGGACCCGGATCCGATTTGGAAATTCTCGACCTCGTCAAGCAAATTACCTCTGTCCCCGCTTCGACGGTGCTCACCGCAGTTGTGCGCGGCTGCCGCGCCCTCGGTCTCAAACGGGTCGTCATGGCTTCGCCCTTTCCCGAAGATCAGGACGAGCGCTTGGTAAAATTTTTGGCCCACTACGGTATTGACGTCGTGGCGTTTCGCGGCCTCGGTTGTCCCAATGCGGATGTGATTTGGGACTTG
>JBIOXP010000432.1:0-2657 GCA_044869705.1 Binatia bacterium
GTTGAGGCAGAAAACTCAACGGGCTTCCACGCGCCCCAAGAAGCGGCGCGCATTCTCGGCGAATCCGTTGATTTTTCGCGGAAAGGTCAGATCGCGCTACGGGATGGCAAACTGGCGTCGGCTTCGCAACCGGCTAAACCGTAAATTTTGTTTGGAACGGTTGGATTGAATCGATGAGCTCGCAAGCGCGATCCAGCGAAGCAGGATGGAGAAATAGCTAAAACTTCCGTGCAGCCGATTCGCGAAAGCCTACGCCCTTAGGAGCGGGCGCACCAAGAAGTGATTCATGAGCTTTACGCACGCCTCTAGAGAATGAAAAATACTGGGGGAAAGATTCCTCGCGTTCCGCTCTGGAATGACTATCCGTGTCATCCCGAACGACAGACTGTGTGAAAAGTTGTCATTTCGAGGCGAAGCCGAGAAATCTTCTTTTTATGTAGTTGAAAATGCAAGATCTCTCACTCCGTTCGAGATGACGAATTGGCGGCAACATGAGTTTTCACACAGTCTGACGAATGTGAGACATCTTTCTTTAGATTTATTTTCGAGGAGAGCAATCAAACAAGATGGAGGAGACGAAAGGAGCGTTATGAAACGCGCAATACAGATCACGATAGGATTAGCAGCGTTATTATCTCTGCCGTTTGCGGCAGAAGCGCAGAAACCCATCGTTTATCCGGCGAAAGGCCAGAGCGCAGCACAGCAGAGTAAAGACGACGCGGAGTGTTACGCGTGGGCGAAACAAAATACCGGGATCGATCCTGCGGCAGTCGCATCAGCGCCGCCGCCGCAACAGACCGGTCCCGCCGTCGGAGGCGGTGAAAGGGCGCGCGGCGCGCTGCGCGGTGCTGCCGGAGGCGCGGCGATCGGTGCGATCGCGGGCGATGCGGGCGCGGGCGCGGGAATCGGCGCGATCACCGGTACCATGGTCGGCGGCCGGCAGGCGCGACAGGCGCGTGACTCGCGTAATCAACAGGCCGTCGCGCAACAGCAGGACCTGATCAATACTTTTTACCGTGGTTTCGGCGCCTGCATGGAAGGGCGTGGCTACACCATCAAGTAAAGGAGCAGCTAATGAGAGCACTCATCTTAATAGACAATAAAGTCGCTTCTCGTCTCCCGCGATTAGGACTTGCATACGTTCTTGCGGTACTCACGTTCAGCACATTCGGAACCGCGGCCGCGGCTGATTTCGACGGCTCCAAGCCGCTGATCTGCGCAACCATTGATGCGATGGATTGCGTGCCGGGACAAGATTGCACGAAGGGACGGGCCGGCGACATGGGCGCGCCGGGGTTTTTACGGATTGATTTTACCAACAAGACCATCGGCGGGCCCAAGCGAACCACGCCAATCCTTGCGATGGACACCAGCGGGAAACAGATCCTGTTTCAGGGCAAAGAACTGGAATACGGATGGGCGCTTGCGCTCGATCAGGAAAACGGAGACTTTTCCGCGACGATGGTGAATCGTGACGGAGCGTTCGTTCTATTCGGATCATGTACGCCCCTTTGAGGGCGGCGCGCCACCCGTGAGCATTCTGGTTCCGCGAATGTAGCGGCATGCGAGCTTGCTCCTATTGGACCAAAGTCCAATACCCGGATCGAAGTTCCTTCTGCTATAGAAATCGACGATCGGCGCGACGGAACAAGCAGGCGCAGATCAATTCGTTTCGCATCCCACGCTTTCGCGCTGTGTAATTCTGCAGCATCTACGCCCCGAAACCATTTCGGCGCAGAGAGAGGGCTAAATGAAAAATAAGGCTGAAGATCAGCCGGGACGCGCTGATCACGATCACCCGATCGAGGGAACGCCACGGCCGACGCGGCGCCAGTTCCTCAAAGGACTGACGACGGGCGCGGTAGCGATCGGCGCCTTGTCCGAGTCCGGGTGCGCGCCGGCGATTCCACCGCTCAAAACCCGCGGCGCAACCAATACCACGACGGTCTGCCCATTCTGCGGCGTCGGCTGTGGCCAGGTGGTCTCCACGAAGAACGGCAAAGTCATCAACATCGAAGGCGACCCCGGCCATCCGATCAGCGAAGGCACGCTGTGCAGCAAGGGTGCCTCCGGCATTCAGGTCGTGCACAACTCGCGGCGATTACAGAAAGTGCTCTATCGCGCGCCAAACGCAAAAACATGGGAAGAGAAAAGCTGGGACTGGGCGTTGGACCGGATCGCTGCGCGAGTCAAAGAAACTCGAGACAAGACTTTCACAACGGCTGTGGCTGGCAGAGCTGTCAATCGCACGGAAGCGATCGCCTGTCTCGGCGGCTCGGCACTCGATAACGAAGAAGCTTATCTCCTCGTAAAGCTGATGAGGGCACTCGGCCTGGTGTACATCGAACACCAGGCCAGGCTCTGACACAGCTCCACGGTCGTCGGTCTGGCGACCTCGTTTGGCAGAGGAGCGATGACCAATCATTGGATCGACATGGTGAATGCCGATGTCGTTCTGATCATGGGCGGAAACCCGGCGGAAGATCATCCCATCTCGATGAATTGGCTAGCGCGCGCGAAGGAGCGCGGTACTTATATCCTGCATGTCGATCCGCGCTTCAATCGCACCAGCTCGATTGCCGACGTGTTTGCCAAACTGCGCTCGGGCACCGACATCGCGTTTGTCGGCGGCATGATCAACTATGCCATCGAGCACA
>JBIOXP010000433.1:0-8757 GCA_044869705.1 Binatia bacterium
CGTCCTATTGTAGAGATGACCGCCACCGGTTCCGCCGCAGAGGAAGCAGGCCAATTGGGGGGCGAAACACCGCGACAGATATGCCATGCTGAAGCTTATGAACAAGCAAACCAAGTCGGAGAGCGTGAAGACGACGGAGTGGAGAATTGGCCAGCCCTTGGACTCACCGCAGGCTCATAGCGGCCCGTTACGAGAATCTGTCGATGAACCGCGGCGCGGTCAACTCGGCTCCAAGCGGCAAAAGAAGAAAAAATAAAGCTCTTCCCTTCTCAATTCTGCTGTAACACCGACGTGTTGCACGCTACGCCGATGATCACCGGTGCTGCCGGCTGGTTTTTCGATCGGTAGCATGCTTCGCCGGTCTTTTTAACAGAACCGTATCGCTTTGCGCGATGTAAGCGACGGCTTCCCATTCCTGCCGCCCGAGATCATTCAAAATCTGCTCATGCTTCTCTCGTTGGTTCTGTTCGGTAGCATCAACAATCAATCCGAGCGCGACGATTTTGTATTCCCATTGCATGTGTTGAAATTTTCGCGGAGCGCGATCAGGTGTTAAACCGCCAAACCGTGGCCTTGAGCGCTCCTCCTAACTGACCGTTTGGCTGTTAAAAACAGTTTGCGCGATCGCCAGGGCTTCATGCTGAATGCGCTTGAGATGTTCTTCCGAGCGCAGACTTTCAGCGTAGATCTTGCACAAATCTTCCGTCCCCGAAGGCCGAATGGCGAACCAGCCGCTACGCGCGGCCACTTTCAGACCGCCGATCTCGGCGCCGTTACCGGGAGCCTTGGTCAGCTTGGCGATAATTGGCTCGCCCGCTAGCTCTGTTGCGCTCAACGTTTCGGCACGCAAAAACTTCAGTGCTTTCTTTTGTACAGCCGTGGCCGGCAGATCCATGCGGGCGTAATACGGACGGCCAAGCTCGTTCGCCAGCTCTTCGTACCAAACGCCCGGATCGCGACCCGTGGTGGCGATAATTTCCGCGGCGAGCAAACACAAAATAATTCCGTCTTTGTCCGTGGTCCAAACCGTTCCATCGCGGCAAAGAAAACTTGCGCCGGCGCTCTCTTCGCCGCCGAAACAGATCGATCCGTCGAACAAGCCCGGCGCAAACCATTTAAATCCGACCGGAACTTCGAAAACTTTTCTGTCGAGCCGCTCGACTACCCTGTCGATGAGCGAGCTGCTGACGAGCGTTTTGCCCACGCCCGCGTTTTTCCAATCCGGCCGGTGCGTGAGCAAGTAGTGAATTGCCACCGCGAGATAATGGTTCGGGTTCATCAATCCCTGGCCCGGCGTGACGATGCCGTGGCGATCGGCATCGGCGTCATTCCCCATCGCCACCTGGAATCTTTCTTTCATCTGAACCAACCCAGCCATGGCGTAGGGACTCGAACAGTCCATGCGGATTTTGCCATCGTGATCGACCGTCATGAACCCAAAAGTTGCATCGATTTTTTTATTGACCACCGTCAACTGGAGATGATAGCGCTCGCCGATGCTTTCCCAATAGCCGAGCGCGGCGCCGCCGAGCGGATCGACGCCGATCTTCACCCGCGCGGAGCGAATCGCATCCATGTCGATAATCGCAGTCAAATCATCCACGTACGGACGCATTAGATCGTCCTGATGGGTGGTCGACGCCTGAAGTGCCGCACTGTACGAGATTCGTTTCACATCGCGATTAGCGCTGCGCAGCAACTCGTTGGCGCGCTCCTGTATCCAGTCGGTGATATCCGTATCCGCGGGCCCGCCTTCCGGCGGGTTATATTTGAATCCGCCGTCCGCAGGCGGATTGTGCGAGGGCGTCACCACGATGCCATCCGCGAAATGGTCTTTTCTGTTTCGGTTATAACTCAGAATTGCTCTCGAGATCGACGGTGTCGGAGTGAACCCTTCGTCACACTGCATGACGGTTTCCACGCCATTGGCCGCGAGCACTTCGAGCGCGCTTCGCTGTGCCGGGCCCGAGACTGCATGGGTGTCTTTACCGATAAATAATGGCCCGGATATTTTTTTCATCAGACGATAATCACAGATCGCTTGGGTCATCGCGAGAATATGCGCCTCGTTCAAGCTGCCATCGAGCGGACTGCCCCGATGACCGCTGGTGCCGAAGCTCACGCTCTCGTGCGGATTATTCACATCTGGAACTCGCTCGTAATAGGCTCGTTCGAGCTCATCGACATCGATCAAGATCTCGGCAGGCGCCGGTTTTCCGGCCAACGGATGAATTGCCATAGGAAATCCCCTTCTGAACCGCAATCACTTACGAGCGGTTTTCCTAGGTGATTTATACAATGGCGGGAATTCCGATGATAGCTGGTAGCGGTTGCACGCGAACAGTGCAAGGCTCAGGGAGCGCTGCCAATCGAACAGGAAAGTAGCGGCGGCAAATGGCGCGGCTATCCGCCACGCGAGGCTGACAGCCGCCCGCCGGCGATTATAAGGGCCGGCTAAAATTCGGTAGGGCTCGTCTGTTACGGCGCCTTGTTCGCCAGATCGCCCAACGTGCGAATCGCCTGGTCCACTTTCTCCGACCACGTCAACCCGCAGCTCAGCCGAATACAGTTCTTGTACTTCTGCGTAGCGGAAAAGATCGGCCCCGGCGCAATGCTGATTTTTTTTGCCAACGCGCGGCGGTGGAGCTCGAGCGCGTCCACAGCGCGCGGCAGTTCAACCCAGAGAACATAACCTCCCTGGGGCCGGGTAACTTTTGTGCCCGCCGGAAAGTAGCGCCCAACCGCTGCACTCATCTGCTGAACCTGACTCATCAAAATACGTCGAAGCTTTCTCAGGTAACGATCATATCCTCCGCTTTGCAAGAATTCCGCGATGGCCATCTGCGGCGCCGTGGCCGTTGCCATCGAGCTGGTAAATTTAAGGCTCTCGACCTGTGGCTTGTATCGGCCGGGCGCCGTCCAGCCAACCCGATAGCCCGGAGCTAACGTCTTCGAAAATGAAGAGCACAAGAGCACCAGCCCTTGTTGGTCGTGGGCCTTGGCCGCTTTTGGACGACGACCATCAAAGGATAAATCGCCGTAAATGTCGTCTTCGATCAGCGGAATTTCCCGCTCTGCGAGCAACTCCACCAAAGCCTTCTTGTTGGCGTCCGGCATGCAACTGCCGAGTGGATTGCTGAAATTGGTGACGAACAGACAAGCCTTTATTCTCTGACGCCGAATGGCGGCGGCGAGCGCCTCGAGCACGATTCCGTGCCGCGGATCGGTGGGAATCTCCAGCGCCTTCATACCGAGACTTTCAATCACCTGCAAACTTCCGTAGAACGCGGGTGATTCGATCGCAATCACATCGCCGGCCTTGGCGACCGCACGAAGGCAAAGATTCAACGCCTCCATCGTTCCATTGGTGGTAACGATGTCGCGCTCCGAAAGCCGACAGCCCGCATCGATCAAGCGCTTCACGATTTCATGCCTGAGCGGTGCATAGCCGGGCGGAAAATCGTAGCTCAATGCCACCGCTCCGGCTCGCGCTGTAACGGCGGCCATGAGCCGATTCAGTCGCTTGACCGGCAGATGATCCGGACTCGGCGTCGACAGCGCCAGTTGAACCATGTCTCGCTCGTGCGCGGATTGGAAAACCTGCGCCACCAGCTCGCTAATTCCTACACGGGCGACCACCGGCGACGGTGCAGATGTTTTTGGCTCCGGCGGAAGACTGCGGCTTGGCCTGACGTAAAATCCCGATTGCGGTTTCGCCTCGATCCAGTCTTTTCCTTCGAGCACCATATAAGCCTGGAGCACCGTCGAGATGCTGACATCGATCTGTGAACTGAGCTTTCTGATGGACGGTAAGCGTTCGCCCGGCTGCAGGGTTCCCTGGTCAATCAGCTTCACGATGTGATCCGCGACTTGCTCGTAAAGCAGATCTCCAGTTTGTGCATTTTGTGTAAGCATGCGCCGACTCTAGCGGAACTTTCTTCCTTTTTGCAGATACAGATGCTGGCTTAACCAACCGGCACAGTTTACGGATTTCCAAACTGTAATGGTAGTAATTTCAACTAACTGAATCTGTACTCCTAGCCGGCGAGTCACTAAATTGCTCGCAGCATGCACGAAATCTTTCATAGCGAGGACTGCGGCCTTTCGTTGATCTGCCGCTGTTGCCGGGCCGGTGTTTGTAACCAGCGCTTATCGCGCTCGCAGCGGATGACCCGGCGTGGTGATTTGTGGCCTTCCGCAATGCAAAGCGCCCGAAGGACCGGGACGCCTTGGCGTAGCGGTTTTAAGAAGCTCCTCGGCTGTTGGGCTGCGGGGCTACGAGTTCGACATACCGTTCGGCGTCCCTGAGCGATCACAATGAGCAAATCGATTAATGACTTCCGCAGGCACGAAGGAGTTAGAGAATGAAGATTACCGGCATTGTTGGCGGGGTGAGTTCCGAGTCCTCTACCGAATACTATCGTCTGATCAATCAAGAGGTGCGACTCAGGTTGGGAGCGGCTCATTCAGCCGAACTCGTCATGTACAGCTTGGATTTTCATTCCATCGCGCAATTGCAACTGCAACAACGATGGCGCGAGTTGGCCGACGTTCTGATTAGCGCAATTACCTGCCTGCAAAGAGCGGGTGCGGAATTTGTAATCCTGGCGTCAAATACATTGCACGCTGTTGCCGATCTGGTGCAGCCGTCGATCCAAATACCGCTGCTGCATATCGCGGACGCCGCTGCGGAGGAAATCAACCAGTCTGGGATTTCGACCGTCGGTCTTTTGGGAACCCGCGCGGTGATGGAACAGGATTTTTACAAGGAGAAATTTCGAGCACACGCGATAAACTCGCTGGTTCCCGGCGAAGAACAAAGGGAGTTTGTTCAGAATCTGATCTACCGTGAGCTTTGTGTAGGAAAGCTCCTTCCAGAATCTCGAGAAAAACTCCGGATTATCATTCTTGAGCTCCAACGAGCGGGAGCCGAAGCCGTGGTTCTGGCCTGCACCGAGCTTCCATTGCTTATCCGTAGCGAGGATACGCCGGTCAAGCTGTTCGACACGATGACGCTTCACGTCCGGAAAGCTGTTGCATTCGCGCTGGAACAATGAGTGCCTCTCAGCGTTGTTACTGGAGTGGCGCGTTCCAGATCTTGAACGCCGGCGACTCCCGATAATAGCCGAGCACGTTGAGTGTCGCCGTATCGAGGAGAAAGTGTTCGCCATGGCTCGCGGATAGATTGATCCAGCGCGCGCCCAGAACTCGAAGAATATGGCCGTGCGCAAACAACGCGACGTTTCCATCCACGGCGCGGATCTTCGTAACAATTTTGTCGGCGCGCACGCCGATCTCGACCGGCGATTCGCCGCCGGGACAACCGTCGCGGAACACCGACCAGTTCGGATTCGTCTGCCGAATCTCGTCCGTCGTGAGCCCTTCGTATTCACCGTAGTTCCACTCCATAAGATCACCGTGCACGGTCGCAACCGCACCAAGACCGGCGAGCTCACAAGTTTCACGCGCCCGTTGCAGCGGACTGGTAAGTACCAAGGCGAATTTTTCTTTCGCCAGAATCGGCCGCAATAATCGGGCGATCCTTCGGCCGTTTTCGGTGAGCGGAATGTCCGTGACGCCCGTGTGGCGCCCGTTCAGGCTCCACTCGGTCTCACCGTGACGGAGCAGATAAATTTTTTGTTCGGGGTTAGACATAGCGCGGCTGCCGGCGATCCGCGGTCAGGTATCAGCTTTTGGCTTTTCAATCCGCAAAATGTAGGTCGGGTTAGCGTTGCGTAACCCGACGCTGGTAACTCGCACCGTTTGGTAAACCATGTCTTTATCAGACGCCAGCGGGTGGGCAAGTCCGAATCGCCACGAGGTAGCGTCCAGATACAGTGCAGGTGATCTGGTAATATAACCACTGCGTCGAGCTCGAATGGCCGTTTTAGCCGAATCCTGCAAAAAGCCCTCTCGTAGAGTGGCAACGTTCTTTTGTTCGGAAAATATTGGCTTGCGGTTCGCCGTCACCACCGTGAAAATGAAAGTGCCACCAGGAAGAAAGGCACGACGATATTATCGGAGTTGTCGGGTGACGCGCGCCTAACCCGACCTACTCGTTGAGCTTCATAGCCTTTTCTCGCTGACAGCTGAGAGCTCAGAGCATTTTCCTGCTACTTTCCAACTCTTTGATCTAGAAACTCGCGCCAATTTTCCGCGACTTTATCTTTCAGCTCCCGGCTGGCGCCGCTGACCTTGGGAAATTTGTCGCGCCATTCGTAGGGCCGAGTGGCATCGATCACGGCGCGCGAGCTGTGACCGACTTGATCGCGCGCGATCCGCGGGTCGAGCGGACCGCTCCAGGCGCGGCGCAGAATTTCGATCGACTCCGCCGGATCGGAACGGCTGCTGAGCGCCCAGAGAAATTCTTCGGAGTTGGTAATGTCGACGTCGTCGTCCACGACAACCACGTAACGCCCTAGATAGGCGCCCGAACGGCATTGGCTCGCGATCATGCCCGCCTGGCGGGCGTGTCCGGGGTAGCGCTGTTTGATCGACACTACCGTTAAAAATCTGCCGCCCGCCGGGTGACACCACACGCCTTTAATGTCGGGCACACCGGCTTCATCGAGCGCATTCCAGATGAGCGAGGAGCGCATCAGCGAAAAGTGCACGTTGTCGCCGCTCGACGGCTTCAACAACGGAAAACCGCAGAGAATGGGATCGTCGCGAAAGTACAGCGCTTTGACTTGAATCACCGGCACCGCTGGTTGATTGCTCGCGTAATAGCCGGTCCACTCGCCAAAAGGACCTTCTGGCATGACATCGTCCACCGCGACCTCGCCTTCGATCGCGATTTCGGCATCGGCCGGAATCGGCAAGCCCGTCAGCGGACCGTTAAGGACTTGCAGCGGCTTCCCGAGAATCCCGCCGGCGTACTCGTATTCATTCACCCGGTTCGGCACGTCGGTCGAGGCGACGACAAAGTTGATTGGATGATGCCCGAAAGAAACCGCGATCGGCAACGGCTTTCCTTGCGCATGGTATTTATCCCGATGCACGCGACCGTGTTTTCCCGGCGACATGTGCAAGCCGAGGCGATCGGAGCCATGAACCATGATGCGATAAGTACCGACGTTTACCCAGCCGTCGTCCGGATCGCGGGTGATCACCAGGTCGTCGGTTCCGATGTAGCGGCCGCCGTCGAGCTCGTGCCAGCACGGCACCGGGAACTGGAGCACATTGATATCTCTACCTCTCTTGATGTTTTCGAAGAGCGGCCCAGTCGAAACCGTTTCAGCCCGGAGCGGAGTGATTTTTTTGACTTGCTGGCGCCAAGCCTGCACGAACTCCATATCGCTCAAGCCGGATTTCATGCCGAGGGTCAGCGCGAGCCGTTCGACCGAAGATACCAGGTTGGCCGCAACGCGATATCCCGATGGATAACCCCTGATGCGATCAAAGATGAGCGCCGGGCGGGTTTTCGAGCGCTCGTTTATAATCTCCGTCAAGGTCGAAAGCTCGAGATCCCACTGGACATTCTCGACCGTCATCAACTGACCGAGCTTTTCGACTTCAGCAAGCCATGTGCGTAGATCTGGCATATTTCATTTCTTTCCGTTCCAATCGTTCAAATCCTTGCAACACGTTCTCGTCGAATTTTCATACTGCCAGCCGCTGTTCGCACTTCCAGAACTCAGCCGCGATTGTCATTTCGAGCCAAAGGCGAGAAATCCTTCTTCGTATAGGACAATGAAACAAGATTTCTCGCGGAGTTATCCTGAGCATGGCCGAAGGGCTCGAGATGACAAGCCGCGCCCTCCGGCATTCCGATTCGAACGCGAGCTGATGCTTTGAAACCAGTGTAGCGCCTCTGCTGCTCCACTCTCAGGAGCAACGCTTTGGTTGCAAAGCAAGACGTGACTCCAATACAATCCGCTAAAATGACTGTCAAGGGCGTCTTCGGGCACCCTACAAACGCGGACGGACAGGAATTTAGAGCCAGCATGAAACAATTTGTGACGATAACACGGATGTCCGTCTGCAGCCGCGCTTTTGTTTTGCTATGGGCTGCTCTGTTATCACCCATGATACCAAACTTGTGCGCAGCGCAGCTGCAGAAGGTCACGCTCAGCTATTCGAGCAGCGGCATTACTTCCATCGAGTTTTTTATCGCGAAAGAGAAAAAATTCTTCCAGGAAGAGGAACTGGAGCCCTTACTGATTCAAATGTCGGCGAATACGGCGATCGCCGCGGGAGTTACCGGTGAGCTGACGGGCTTGAGCTCCATTGGCAGCGCGATCCGCGGCATTCAGCGGGGTGCGCCGTTGCGGGTGGTTTCCGTCAGTCTCCGCCGTCCGATTTTCTGGCTCGTGAGCAGATCCGAATACAAATCAGTGAAGGATTTAAAGGGAAAAATACTCGCGACAGCGACGATCGGTGGCAGCCAACACACGGCGGCCAAAAAGATGATCAGCTTGGGCGGTCTCGATCCCGATAAGGATTTGACAACCATTGCCGGTGGCGAGGAGAGCCGGCATCTGCAAAGCATGATCAGCAACACAGTGCAGGTGGCCGCCATTAGTCCGCCCTGGGTGTTGCTCGGTCGCGACAAGTACAAAATGAATGTCCTCGACAGTGCCATCGATAAATACGCCAGCATCCAGAACGGCCTGGCGGTCAGCCTAAAGACTCTGCAGGACAGGCCTGATCTGGTCAAAAAACTCTTGCGTGCTAAAGCGAAAGCAGCCCGCTTTTTCGAACAGAATGAGCGCGAGGTGAGCGAAATGCTAGCCAAGATGTGGAATACCGACGTGC